>NZ_JABFAZ010000043.1:7907-41170 GCF_017168505.1 Micrococcus sp. KRD077
AACCTCCCCCGCCCCCGAGGCCGTCGCGCCGGCCGGCGCCCCCTCGCTCGAGCGCGCCGCCGCCGACGCCGCGCGCCACCGCTCCGTGCTCCAGGCCCTGACCGGCCTCCTGCTGGGCATGTTCGTCTCGATGATCGCCAACACGGTGGTCTCGACCTCGATGCCGGTGATCATCCACGACATCGGCGGCGACCAGACCGCCTACACCTGGGTCATCACCTCGGCCCTGCTCGCCACGGCCATCGCCACCCCGATCTGGGGCAAGCTGGCCGACCTCGTCAACCGCAAGGTCCTCTTCCAGGTCGCCCTGGCGATCTTCGTCGCCGCCTCCGCGGCGGCCGGGTTCACCCACGATCCGACCTTCCTGATCGTCTGCCGCACCGTGCAGGGCCTGGGCGGCGGCGGCCTCGTCGCGCTCAGCCAGGTGATCATGGCGGACATCATCAGCCCGCGTGAGCGCGGCCGCTACATGGGCCTGTTCGGCGCCGTGATGGCCGTGGCCACGGTGGGCGGCCCGCTCGCCGGCGGCGTGATCACCGACCTGTGGGGCTGGCGCTGGAACTTCTTCGTGGCGGTGCCCTTCGCCGTCGTCGCCCTGGTGATGGTGCAGCGCACCCTCCACCTCCCGCACCGCGAGCGCCAGAAGGTGTCCATCGACTACCTCGGCATCGTGTTCCTGACCGCGGCCGCCGCGCTGCTGCTGATCTGGGTCACCAGCGCCGGTCGCGACTTCGACTGGGCCAGCACCACCACCGCGTGGATGCTCGGCGGCGCCGCCGTCGCCACCGTCCTGTTCGTCGTGACCGAGCTGCGCGTCGCCGAGCCGCTCATCCCGCTCACCCTCTTCCGCGACCGCACCTTCACCCTCGCGACGATCGCCTCGATCGCCACGGGCCTGGCCATGTTCGGCTCCTCCGTCTACCTGGCCCAGTACATGCAGCTGGCCCGCGGCGCGACGCCGACCCAGGCCGGCCTCATGACCATCCCGATGATCCTCGGCCTGCTCGTGTCCTCCACGGTGATCGGCGGCCTCATCACCCGCACCGGCGTGTGGAAGCGCTGGCTCGTGATCGGCGCCGTCCTGCTGATCGCCGGCACCGCCCTGCTCGGCACCCTGCACTACGACACCTCCTTCTGGCTGGTGTCCCTCTACATGTTCCTGCTCGGCGCCGGCGTCGGCATGACCATGCAGAACCTCGTGCTCGTGGTGCAGAACACCACCGACCCGCGGCAGATGGGCGTCGCCAGCTCCGGCGTCACCTTCTTCCGCACCCTGGGCGGCAGCATCGGTGTCGCCGTGATGGGCGCCGTGGTCTCCAACGTGGTCCCGGACCGCATCGAGGAGCGCCGCGCGGACCTCGCCGCGGCCCTGCGCAGCCTGGGCCCGGACGCCGCCGAGTGGTCCGAGAGCCTGCAGTCCAGCACCCTGCCACGCGTGGCAGAGATGCCCGACTCGCTGCGGGTGATCTTCGAGGACGTCTACGCGCAGGGCATCGCCCTCGCCTTCCTCGTGGCCGTGCCGCTCGCGATCGTCGCGTTGATCGCGATCCTGTTCCTGCCGAACCTCCCACTGGGCCGCATGACCACCTCCGAGCGCCTCCACGCCACCCGCGCCGACCTGGCCACCCATGCCACGGCCGAGGCCATGCAGACGCTGCCCGCGACCGGCCCGATCCCCGTGGTGACCGCGGCGCAGGGGCAGCATCCGGCCGAGGACCCGGAGGAGTCCCGGTCGGTGTCGGCCGAGCGCCCGGCGACGGCGGTGGCCGACCGGCCCGTCGTCCCCGCGGCGCTGGCCGTGGCAGGGACGGCCCTGCTGGCGGCCGTCGTCACCGCGCTGGTCCGGGCCCGCCGTGGCTGACGGCGCCCCGGACCCGGGCGGAGGCGGCGACGACGCGGGCTTCGAGGCCGCCGTCCAGGGGCTCGAGCAGGCGTTCTCGCGTCTGGTCCTGCAGCACCGCCAGGTGATGGTCCGCTACGCGGCGGCCCTCAGCCCGGCCCTGTCCGTCGGGGCGATGAAGGCGTTCATGATGCTGGCCAACGAGGGGACCATGACGCCCTCGGCCGTGGCCGAGGGCCTGCTGGTGGACCGCGCGCAGGTCTCCCGCATGGTCCGCGACCTCGAGGCCGCCGGGCTGATCACCCGAGAGCCGGACCCGCGGGACCGCCGCTCCGCCCTCCTGAGCGCCAGCCCCGAGGGGCTCGCCCGCCTCGACGCGGTGCGCGGCGGCCCGGCGGGTCGCGGGCTGCGCGACGACCTGGCGCGCTGGGACCGCGAGGACATCCGGACGCTGACGCGCCTGCTGGACCGGCTGGCCGCCGAGCGTCAGACCCGGATGCAGGACCCCGCCGAATCCGAGTGAGCCGCCGGCCGGACCCGCGGGGCCCGGCCGGCGGGCGGGATCACCAGATGGTGACGCGCTCCTCCGGGGCCAGCCACATGGGATCCCCCTCGCGCGTGCCGAACGCCTCGTGGAAGGCGTCGAGGTTCTTGACCACCTGGTTGCAGCGGAACTCGTTGGGCGAGTGCGGGTCCGAGGCGATGCGGGTGACCATGGCCTCCGGTCGCGTGAGCTGACGCCACACGGTGGCCCAGGCGGTGAAGAACTCGCGGTCCCCCGCCGCGGCGTCGAGGGAGGCGCCGTCGCCCTCGTCCCGCCAGATCTCCAAGGCGCGGTGGGCGATGCCCAGGCCGCCGAGGTCGCCGATGTTCTCCCCCAGGGTGAACTCGCCGTTGACGCGGTGGTCCGGGGCCTCGGCCGGGGAGAGCGCGTTGTACTGGGCCACCAGCCGGGAGGTGCGCTCGGTGAACGCCGCGCGGTCCTCCTCGGTCCACCAGTCCTCGAGCCGACCGGCGCCGTCGTACCGCGAGCCCTGGTCGTCGAAGCCGTGGCCGATCTCGTGGCCGATCACGGCGCCGATCGCCCCCAGGTTCGCGGCCATCGAGGCCTCGGGGTCGAAGAACGGGGGCTGCAAAATGGCGGCCGGGAAGACGATCGCGTTCTCGAGCGGGGAGTAGTACGCGTTCACCGTCTGCGGCGTGATGTGCCACTCCTCCGGGTCCGGCCCGTCCGCGATCTTGCGCAGGTCCCGCTCCCACTCGAGCTCCGAGGAGGAGCGGGCGTTGCCCAGCAGGTCGCCGGCGTGGACCTCGAGGGCGGAGTAGTCCAGCCACTTCGAGGGGTAGCCCACCATGGGGCGGAACATCGCCAGCTTCTCGAGCGCCCGCTGACGGGTCTCCTCGCCCATCCACTCGAGCTCCTCGATGGACCGGCGATAGGCCTCCTGGAGCAGGCCCACGAGCTCGTCCATCGCGGCCACGTGGCCCTGCGGGAAATGGCGGGCCACGTAGAGCTGCGCCACGTCCTCGCCGGCCGCCCCGTTGACGAACGCGACCGCGCGCTTCCAGCGGGGGCGGACCTCCTCGGTGCCGGCCAGGCGGCGGCCGTAGAAGGAGAAGTTCTCCTGCACGAACGCGTCCGGCAGGAAGCCGGCGAAGGAGCGCAGCACCTGCAGGATCAGCCAGTGACGCCAGTCCTCGAGGTCGGCGGCCTCGGGTCCCTCGAGCAGCCCCTGCACACCGGAGAGGAAGTCCGGCTGCCACACCACGACCTCCGCGGCGCGCTCGCCGGCGGCGTCCACGCCCTCGAGCCACGCGTCGGCCAGGGGGAAGAGCTCCGTCAGCCGGTCGTGGGTCATGGGGTTGTAGCGGGCCACGGCGTCCCGGCTGCGGACCAGGTCCCAGTGCAGGGCGGCGATGCGCTTCTCCAGCTCCACCACCCGGACGCCCAGCGCGGCGGCCTCGTCCCGGTCCGCGCCGATCCCGGCCAGCGCCAGCAGACGGCCGGTGTGCTCGGTGTACTGCTCGAGGATCTCGGCGTAGGCCTCGTCCCGGTAGTAGGACTCGTCCGGCAGGCCCAGGCCGCCCTGGAGCAGGTGCAGGAGCATGCGGTCCGGGTTCCCGGCGTCGTTGAGGGCGCCGGTGTTGATGAGGCCGGAGACGCCCTGGCGCTGCAGTCGCCCGGACAGGGCGAGCAGCTCCGCGGGGGTGGACACGGTGGCCACCGCCGCCAGGTCCGAGGCGATCGGCTCGAGGCCGCGGGCCTCCACGGTCTCGTCGTCCATGAACGAGGCGTACAGCGCGGCGATCCGGCGCTTGAGCTCCGGATGCTCCGTGCCCTCCGCGTCCTCCTCGTCCAGCGGGGCGAGCGGGACGTCCCGGTGCGCGCCGGCCGCGGCCGTGGCCTGCACGCGCGCCTGGGCGGGGTCGAAGCCCGTGCCGACCTCGCGCACGGCGTCCTCGCACAGGTGCCGGACGGCGAGCTCGGCCGCGTCCCGCAGCTCGAGGAACGCGCCGTAGGCGCCCTGGTCCGCGGGGATCTCATGGGTGTCCAGCCACCCGGCGTTGACGTGGCGGTACAGGTCCTCGCGCGGCGACGGGACTTCGGGCTCGGCGGTGGCGGTCACGGCGGATCCTCCTGGACGTGGGGGTGGACGGTCTCGCACGGCACTCTAGCCGTGACACCGGACACGACGACGGGCACCGCACCCTGGCCGGGTGCGTGCCCGTCGTCGAGGGGACGGCCAGCCCGGAGGCCGCCGTCGGGAGGCGGGGGTCAGCCGACCTCGGCGGCCAGCTTCGCGAGCGACTCCTCCATCTGCTCCTCGGACACCATCGGGAAGAGGTTCTTCGCCAGCAGCTCCGGGTCGGTCACGGCGGTCCAGTCGTAGGTGAGGGACACGACCGTGCTGCCGGAGCCGTTGTCCTCGAGCCGGTAGACCCACTGCCAACCCTTGGGCTCGGTGCCGGCGGGGGCGGTCTTCCAGCCGACCAGCTTGTTCGGGTCGTAGGCGACCACGTGATTGTCGGTCTGGTAGTCGCCACCCATGTGCTCCGCGTGCATGTTCATGGTGAACACGTCGCCGACCTTCTGGATGCGCTGGGTCTTGTCGTCGGACTGCA
The DNA here is from genome assembly GCF_017168505.1 of Micrococcus sp. KRD077. Classification (NCBI taxonomy): domain Bacteria; kingdom Bacillati; phylum Actinomycetota; class Actinomycetes; order Micrococcales; family Micrococcaceae; genus Micrococcus; species Micrococcus sp. KRD077. Next base: position 12,871 of record NZ_JABFAZ010000043.1, read on the forward strand.
CCATGCCCGAGCCGTCGAACTTCGCGTGGTTCGCGGGCAGGGTCAGGAAGTCGAACACGTCCTTGGCGGACGCGTCGATGGTCCGGGTGACGGTCTGCTGGGTCTCGCCGTGGGCGGTCTTGTTCATCTCGGTCATGGGATCAACCTAGGCACGGGGCCGGGGCGGTCGACAAGGTCTGGGGGTCAGTCCGGCACGTTGCGGCCACGCCGGAACGCGGACACGCTGCGGTGGCCGGCCACGCTGAACCGCCACGGGAAGCGCACGGAGCCGCCCTCCCCCGAGACGCCGACGCGCGGGCCCGTCACGACCTCGATCGGCGGCTCGGCCGGATCGCGGGGCGCGGGCGGGGCCAGGAGGAAGCGGGCGGGCGCGGCCGGCGCGGCGAGGCGGGCCGAGGTGCCACCGTCGTCGGCCACCTCCGGCGGCGCGGCGACGATCTCCACGGGCGCGTGGCCCATCTCCAGGGTGATGCCGAGGCCCTGGCCGAGGTTGCCCGGGCCGGAGAGCAGCTTGGGGCCGGTGTCCCGGCCACGGCGGGCCACCGCGAGGTCCCCTCCTGCAAGCACCTCGGCCGCACGCAGCAGCACACCGCCGGCCTCCCCCTCGGGGTGGCCCACCAGGTTCAGGCAGCGGTGGATGCCGTAGTTCAGGTACACGTACGTGCGCCGCGGCGGCCCGAACAGCGCGGCATTGCGCTCGGTGCGGCCGCGGAACGAGTGGGCGCCGGGGTCCGCTCCCGCGTTCCCGTACGCCTCGGTCTCGGTCAGCCGCACGGTGACGGCGCCGTCCGGGGCGACGACGGTCAGCCGGCACCCCAGCAGCGTCGCGGCGAGCGCGGGCGAGGGGCCGTCGAAGGCGGCGGCGAGACGCTCCGGGGTCACGGCAGCGGCCCCGCGACGGGCAGCACCATGGTGTCGATCAGCCGGACGGGCGGCACGTGCGCGGCCACGAGGGCGAGGGCCTCGCGGCGCAGCGGCTGGCACAGCAGCTCCGGACCGAGCTCGGCGAAGGTGTCCCGGTCCACCACCACGAGGTGGTCCAGCTCGACGCCCGGCTCGTCCTCGACCATCCGGCGAGCGGCCTGGACGTCGACGGGCTCACCGGCCGCCGCGGCGTCGGCCAGGGAGCGCAGGGCGCGGCTGAGGACGAGCGCGTGCTCCAGGCCCGCGGCGTCCAGGCGGGTGTTGCGGCTGGAGAGCGCGAGGCCCTCGGGCGAGCGGACGATGGGTACGGCGCGGACGTCGACGTCGATGTCCAGGTCCGTGGCCAGGCGGCGCAGGACGGTGAGCTGCTGCGCGTCCTTCTGGCCGAAGTAGCTGCGCAGGGCCGGCACCGCCGGGCGCACGATGTTCCACAGCTTCGCCACGACGGTGGCCACGCCGTCGAAGTGGCCCGGGCGGGAGGCGCCCTCGAGGACCTCCCCCATGCGGCCGGCGGAGACGGTGACGATCGGCGCGTCCGGGTAGCCCGGGTACATCTCCTGCACGTCCGGGGCGAACACGACGTCGGCGCCCGCCGCCGCCAGCAGGTCCAGGTCCGCGTCCAGGGTGCGCGGATAGTGCTCCAGGTCGGCCGGATCGCCGAACTGGAGCGGGTTCACGAAGATGCTGACCGCGACGACGTCGTTCTCGGCGCGGGCCCGCCGCACCAGGGCCGCGTGGCCGCCGTGGAGGGCGCCCATCGTGGGGATCAGGCCGACGGTGACGGGCTCGGCGTCGCCGTCGTCCGTGGCGTGGGCGACGAGCTCACGGAGAGCGGAGCGCATCTCGGCGACGGTCCGGGCCAGACGCGGGCGCGCGGAGACGCCGTCGGCCTCGGCCGTCACGGGAGCGGGGAGGGCGTCCTCGAGGGTCAGGCCGGTGCCGGCGGGGACGGGGCGCTGGTCGGGGACGCGGTCGAGAGGGGTCACCCTCCGAGTCTAGGCACGGGGCCTCGGGGAGGACTTCCGCCTCACCACGCGCATCTGGTCCAAGGCCTGAGCCGCGGGCCGGATTCGGCCCCGCCACGCGCGACGCCGGCCGGTCCCGTCAACGGGACCGGCCGGCGTCGTGCTCGAGTCGGGCTCAGGCGTCCTTCGCGGTGTCCTTCACCTGGCGGGCGGCGTCCTGGGACTCCGCCTTGAGGCCCTGCGCCGTGTCCGTGCCCTGCTCCTTGAGGTGGGAAGCGGCCTCGGCGGCCGACTCCTTCACGCTCCCGGCGGCCTCGCGGGCGGCGGGCTCGAGGTCCTCGCGCAGCTGCTGGGCGGCCTGCTTGGCCTCGTCCACCAGCGGGGCGGCCTGGTCCTTGAGGCCCTCCGCGGCGCGCTGCTCCGCGCGTGAGGCGGGGATCAGCGAGCTGAGCAGCAGGCCGGCACCGAAGGCGATCAGCCCGGCGGCCAACGGGTTGCCCGCGGTGCGGCCGCGCAGCTGAGCCGGGGCCTGGTGCAGGGCGTGCTGGGCGTCGTCGGCCCACTCGGACACCCGGTCGCCGGCGTCGCCCAGGCGGTCCTGGGCCTGGCCGGCCGCGTCATACGCGGAGGCCCGGGCGTCGTCGATCACCCCGTGGGCGCGATCGCCCAGCGAGGGCTCGTGGCGGTGCTGCTCCGGGGAGCCCATGATGTTCTCCTTCGCGTGGATGAAGCCGTCCTTGATGCGGTTGGTCTGCCGGGACACGGCCTTCGTGGGGCTCACCTTCTCGGCGAGGGCGTCCACGTCCTGGCCGAGCTCGCGGCGCGTACGCTCGATGTCGGCGCGGATCTCATCGGGGTTGTTGCTCGTGGTCATCGCGTCTCCTTCGCGGGGTTCAGGGTCTCGGGGATCTCCTGAAGCGTCTCCTGGGTCTGCGGCAGACCCTTGATCTTCTCGATGTCCTTCTTGCCCTGCACGGCCAGCACGGCCGCCACGACGCCCCACAGCACGGCCACGATCAGCGCGGCCCAGCCGATCGGCAGGAACACGTCGAGCAGGTGCATCAGGGCGAGGGACAGGAACATCAGCAGGAAGAAGCCGCCGACGGCGGCGCCGGCCAGCAGCCCCGCCCCCTTGCCGGCCTTCTTCGCGGACTCGGTGGCCTCGGCCTTGGCCAGGGCGATCTCCTGGCTGACCAGCGTCGACAGCTTGGCCGACAGGCTCTGGAACATCTCGCCGAGGCTCTCGTGCTCGGCGCGGAACTCCGCCTGCGTGGACGGCGGGGTGTGCGCGCCGGAGTGCGGCGTCGCGTCGCGGAACGGCTCGTGGGCGGTGCTCATGCGTCACCCCCGGGCCGGGTCTGGTCGAACGGCCGCTCGGCGGTCAGGCCCTGCTGGACCGGTGCCTGCGTGCCGTACGGGACGTCCCCGACGCCGGCCGCGCGGCGGGGCCCGGCGCCGTCCGCGACGCGGCCGTCGGCCTGGGAGAGCGAATCGCTCGAGTAGGCCGGGGCCTGCGAGTCCAGGTGGTGCGGAGTCACGTCCGCGTGCACCGCGTCCGGACGGGTCTCGTGACGGCGCGGCGAGGTGGAGGCGGTGGAGTCGGGCTGGGCGGCGTCGCGGATGCCGCGCGTCAGTCGACCGGCCACCAGCCCGGCGCCCAGGGCGAGGGCCAGGAACGTGCCCGGACGGCGAGCGGCGAAGCCGCGCACGTCCTGCAGCAGGTCCTGCGGGGAAGCGGTCTCCAGGCGCTGGGTCAGGGCCTCGGCACGGTCCGCCACCGAGGCGACGCCCTGGCGCACCAAATCGGTCTGCGGCTGCTCACCGGAGACCACGCGGTGCAGGTCGTCGGTGTAGCTGCGCACCTGGCCCGCGAGCCGCTCCTGCTGGGTCTGCACCTGCGCGCCGACCTGCTCCTGGGCGGAGCCGACCAGCGACTGCACCTGGTCAGCGGCCTCGTCCTTCACCTGGCCGGCCTCGTGCTTGGCGGTGGCCGCGAGGTCCTGGGCCTTGTCCTTGGCGTCGTGGGCCACGGCCTTCGCCTGGCCCTGGGCCTCGCCCGCGGCCTGCTGGGCCTTGCCCTTCGCCTGGTCCTTGGCGTCACGGCCCTCGGCTGAGGAGCCGTGGGCGTTCTTCGGCGTGTTCGTCGTCATGCTGTGCCTTCCTTCGTCCGGGTCGGCGTCCCTCATGGCCGGCCCTTCTGGCCGTCCACGTCACCGGGTCCACCGGTCTTGAGCGCCAAGGTAAGCACCGCAGGGACCCTGCCGGAAGACCTCGGGTCCGCCGGGATCGTCTCCGGTCGGGACGGGGTCAGCGCCCCTGCAGGCCCCGCTGGGCGGTCTTGCCGACGCCCCGGCCCGGGTGCTCCTTCTTGCCCTGCATCCAGACGTCCACGGCCTGCACGCCGAGGTCGGGGTGGTCGGTGAAGAAGCCGTCGATGCCGGCGTCGAGGAACGGCTGGATCATGCCGACCATGTCGCCCTGTGCGTTCCGGTCCGTGGAGGAGCGGAACTCCGTGTAGAGGAACTGGTTCTCGGCGCGGAAGGTGTACGGCACCACCTCGAGGCCCGCGCGGTGGGCGAGGGAGACGAACGCGGTCTCCTCGCCCATCGAGCCGTCCTTCTCCTTGGTGATGATCTGCGCGAAGGCCGGGCCGAGCGTGTCGACGCCGGCCGCGCGGATCTCGCGCATGCCCGCGGCGGTCTCGTAGAAGTCGTAGTCGCGGAGTTCGTCGCCGGCGGCCACGGAGTCATAGGGTGCGCCGGTGACGCTGGAGAGGAACACCGTCTCGGCCTTGAGGCCGAGGTTCTCGTTGAGATCGCGCAGGTTGGCGAGTTCGAAGGACTGCACGGTGGCGGGGGCGTTGCGCTTGTTCAGGCCGTGCTCGTCGAGCAGCTCGACGACGCGCTCCTCCATGGACAGGCCGATGGAGTCGAAGTAGGTGGGGTGCTTGATCTCGGGGATGACGCCGATCTCGCGGCCGTGCCGGGCCGAGAGGCGCTCCCGCAGCTCGAGCACCTCCTCGAAGGTGGGCACCTGGTACCGGCCGTCGTAGGACGCGGACTCGGGGCGGACCTGCGGCAGGCGCTCCTTGGCGCGCAGGGTCTTGAGCTCGGCGAGGGTGAAGTCCTCGGTGAACCAGCCGGTGAGGGCCACGCCGTCGACGACCTTGGTGGTCCTGCGGTCCGCGAACTCGGGTCGCTGGGCGACGTCCGTGGTGCCGTCGATCAGGTTCTCGTGGCGGACCACGAGCACGCCGTCCTTGGTGGAGACCAGGTCCGGCTCGATCACATCCGCGCCCTGGGCGGCGGCCAGCTCGTAGGCGGCCAGGGTGTGCTCGGGGCGGTAGCCGGAGGCACCACGATGACCCACGACGTCGGGACGCACCACGGGCTTGCCCGTGACGGACTGCGCGGCGGCCGGGGTCTCCGTTGCGGCGGGGGCGGCGACGGCCGGGGCGGCCAGCGGGGCGCTGACGGCGACGGCGGCGGCGAGGGCCACGAGGCCGCGGGCGGCGTGACGACGGACGGAGGTCATGGAACGGTCCTTTCCGGGAGGGGGATGACCGCTCCAGTGGGCCAGATCCGGGTGTCGGCCGGGTGGCCCCCCTCCGGCCACAGCCGGCCCGTCCGGTGAACAGCCGGTGACGGGCGGCTGATCGGAGAGGTTCAGCCGCCCGTCACGATGCGCGGCACCGGGCCCGGCGACTCAGCCCGCCGTCGACGACGGCCGCGTCAGTCCCAGCGTCTCCGGGGCCGTCGGGGCGCTGTCGCCGAGGACGTGCTCGCCCAGGAAGCCGAGGACGACCTCGTACCAGACCTTCGCGTGCTGCGGGGCGAGGATCCAGTGGTTCTCGTGGGGGAAGTAGAGGAACCGGTGGTCGGTGGTGCCGTCCGCGGCGGCCGGCCGCCCGGACTTCGCCAGCAGGTCCGACCACAGGCGCAGCCCCTCGCCGATCGGCACGCGGTAGTCCTTATCGCCGTGGATGACGAGCATCGGGGAGACGATCTCGCCCACGAACCGGTGCGGAGAGTTCTCCTGCTGCATCTGCTCGTCCATCTCGCGGGCCCAGTAGAACGCGGCGTCCGTCGTCGGGCCGAAGCCGTCCAGCGCCCACAGCGAGGCGTGCGTGACCACGCACCGGAACCGGTCGGTGTGCCCGGCCACCCAGTTCGCCATGTAGCCGCCGAACGAGCCGCCCATGGCGGCGGTGCGGTCGCCGTCGACGTCCTCACGCGCCACGACGGCGTCCGTGAGCGCCATCAGGTCCGTGTAGGGCGCCTGGCCCCAGCGGCCCCAGCCGCGTTCGATGAAGTCCTGGCCGTAGCCCGTGGACAGCGCCGGGTCCGGCAGCAGCACCGCGTAGCCGCGCGCCGCCATGATCCACGGGGTCCAGCGCCAGCTCCACGCGTTCCACGAGCCCAGGGGCCCGCCGTGGATCCACAGCAGCAGCGGGTGACCGCCGGCCGGCGCCTCCCCCTCGGGGAGCACGAGCCAGCCGCGCACGTGCGTGCCGTCCTCGGCGACGGTCTCCACGTCCTCGAGGGTGCCCGGGATCGCGGGGCGCTCCACGGGGTTCGGCAGGCGCGTGGTCTCGCCCGTGGCCAGGTCGATCCGCGCCACCTCCGGCGGGAACAGGTAGGAGGAGCGGACGCCGTAGGCCGTGGCCCCGTCCGGGGAGAGCACGATGTCGGTCCACGCCTCGTCCTCCCGGGTCACCTGCGCGACGGCGCCGGTGGCCACCTCGATGCGGAACACCGGGCGGCGGCCCTCGGAGTCCGCGAGCGCGATCACCGCGGAGTCGTCCGGCAGCCACGCGACGACGTCGGCCCAGCGGTCCCAGCCGTGGGCCAGGGGCGTGGTCTGGCCCGTGGCCGTGTCCATCACGTACAGGCGCGGGTGCACGGCGGAGTGCGGGGTGGAGTCGGGGGTGCGGACGACGACGGCGCGCGTGCCGTCATGGCTGACGGGGCCGACGGCCACGTCCTCACCGGGGACGTCGTGCAGGACGCGGTGCTCGCCCGTGGCCAGGTCCACGCGCACCACCGTGCCCTCGCGCACGTTGCCGCGGGCCTCGGCGGTGGCGGCCGTGGTGATCAGGAACGAGCCGTCCGGGGCCACCTGCGCGCCGATCCCGAACGCGTGGGAGCGCGGGAAGCCGGAGACGTGGCGCAGGTGGTGCGCGACGTCGTCGGCCTCGGGAGCCAGGCCGGAGGCGGCGGGGCCGGGCTCGGCGACGTCGGCGTCGGTGGCGGGCTCGCCCTGCGGGTCCGGGCCGGGCTCGAGGACGAAGAGCTCGGGGCGGGCGGGGCCGAGGTCGTGGTCCCAGAAGCGGATGGGGTAGCCGGTGTGCAGGATGGCGTCCACGCCGGCGTCCTTGCGGGTCTGCGCGAGGGCCGCGTGCTCGGCCTCGGTGGTCGCGCCGAGCAGCCGGTCCGCCGTGACGACCACGCGGTCCGCTGCGGACGCGCACGTGACCGCGGCGACGCCGCCCGGGCGGGAGAGCACCACGCGCGCCTCGCCGCCCCGGGCCGGCAGGGCCCACAGGGCGCTGCGCTTCTCGGCCTCGGCGTCGGCGGGGTCGGGACGGGCGGAGGTGAAGAAGAGGGTGCCGTCCGCGGCGAACTGCGCGCCGGCCTCGCCCTCGCGGGAGCGGGTCAGGCGGTGGGCGGGGCGCTCGCCCGCGGGGTCGACCTCCCAGAGGGCGGTGGCGTAGCCGGTGCCCTTCGCGTCACGGGTGGCGACGGTGGTCACCAGGCGGGCGCCGTCCGGGCTGAGGGTGAGACCGGCGACGCGCGGCAGGGCGGTGAAGGCGTCGAGGTCCACCGCGCCAGGCTGGCACCATGCGTCGCCCCACCCCGCTTCCCGCGTCCTTGCTGGACGGCCCCTTCACCGCCGCGCAGGCGAGGGCCGCCGGCATCGACCACAACCGGCTGCGTCGCTCCGACGTCGAACGCCTCGCCCGGGGCCTCTACCGCCGGCGTGAGGCCGCCCCGGCCGCCGTCGAGCGCCCCGCGGCCGGCTCCTCCCCCTACCGGTGGAGCACCCCGCTCTCGGCCACCCAACACGAGCTCCTGCTGCGACTCGCCCGGCACCGCGCCACCACGGTGGTGTCGCACCAGACCGCGGCCCGCGCCCGTGAGATCTGGCTGCCGGAGCGACTGGACGCGGGGGACGAGGTCCACGTGAGCCGCCCGCGGGACCGTGGCCGCCTCGCCCTCCCCGGCGTCACCTCCCACCGGACGGCGCTCCCGCCCGCGGACGTGGAGCGCGTGCGGATCGGCGGTCTGGCCTGGTACGTCACCGCCCCGCCCCGTCTCTGGGTCGACCTCGCGGCCCTGCTCGACGACGACGAGCTCGTCATCCTCGGCGACCATCTCGTCCGCCGGGCGGAACTGTCCGGCGGTCCCGACGCTGCCGAGCGGACCCGGGCGGCCCTGACCCAGGCGGCCGAGACCAGCCCGTCCGCGCACAACCGGCGACGACGGCTCCGCACCGCCGCCACGCTGGTCCGGGTGGGGGCGCACTCGCCGAAGGAGACGCGGCTCCGGCTCGCGCTGACGGCCGCCGGGCTCCCCGAGCCCGCACTGCAGCTCGAGGTCTGGGACCCGGAGTTCTCCCTGCACCACCCCGCGACGGCGGACCTGGGCTATCCGCAGGCGAGAGTGGCCCTGCACTACGACGGCGGCCACCACGGCGCGGATCGCCAGATCGACCGCGACGTGCAGCGCAACGCGGCCTTCGAGCGACGGGGCTACCGGAACATCACCGTGTCCTCCTCCGACGCTCGCCGCGGATTCACGCGCGTGATCGTGGAGGTGCGCCGTCACCTCGGGGACGCCGGCGGCCTGTCACGCAAGGAGTCGGAATGGGGCGGAGATCCGGCATCAGAGCGACACCACGCGTGACAGGTCGGCCACGCCGGGCCACGCCGGGCCCCCGGTCAGCTGTACACGTGCGGGGCGAGCGTGCCCACGAAGTCCAGGTTGCGGTACTTCTCCGCGTAGTCCAGGCCGTAGCCCACCACGAACTCGTTGGGGATGTCCCGCCCGACGTACTTCACGTCGATGTCCACCTTCATGGCCTCCGGCTTGCGCAGCAGGGTGCAGATCTCGACCGAGGCCGGGCCGCGGGACTCCAGGTTGGCCTTGAGCCAGGACAGGGTCAGGCCGGAGTCGATGATGTCCTCGACGATCAGGACGTGCCGGCCCGTGAGGTCCGCGTCGAGGTCCTTGAGGATGCGCACCACGCCGGAGGACTTGGTGCCGGAGCCGTAGGAGGAGACCGCCATGAAGTCCAGCTCCACGTGGGAGTGCAGGGCGCGGGTGAGGTCGGCGACCACCATCACGGCGCCCTTGAGCACGGCGACGATGAGCAGGTCCTTGTCCGCGTAGTCGCGGTCGATCTGGCGGGCCAGGTCCGTGATCGTGTCCTGCACGTCCTCGCGGGACATGAGGACGTGGGTGAGATCGTTCTGGACATCCTGTGCGTCCATGCGCCGCTCCTGGTGAGTGCTCGTGCGGGAATGCCGGGCCGGGCCGCAGTCAGGGACCGGGCAGGCAGGGGATGAGGTCCAGTCTGGCACACGCCCGATGCGCGGCCACCCCGCCGGGCAGCTCCACCGGACCGGCCGACGTGCACCCCGCGCGGGCGCCCGTCACGAGGGCGTCCACCGCGAGGATCCGTTCGCGGGGCGGGGCCTGCCCTCCCGCGGCGCGGGCGGCGCGCGCGATCACGCGGTGGCGCACGGCGGCGGGCAGCGCGGCCAGGGCGTCCAGATCCAGGGAGACGACGCGCGGGTCCCGGGCGGGCGGGTCGACGCGCAGCCGGGTGACCTCGGCGCCGGCCCATGCCTCGAGGGCCGCGGCGTCCTCGGCCGCGATGGCCGCGGTGCGCACCAGCCCGGCCCGCACGCCGGGGCCGAGGCCGGCGTCGGGGTCCTCGAGTGCGGGCAGCACGCGGGTGCGGACCCGCGAACGCAGCAGCGCGGGATCGCGGTTGTGCGGGTCCTCGAACCAGGTCAGCCCGGCCCAGCGGCAGATCGTCTCGGTGTCCGCCCGGGTCAGGCCCAGCAGCGGGCGGGCGACGGCGGCCCCGCCCGGCAGCGTCCCGCGCGCCGGGATCCCCGCGAGGGACCGCGTGCCGGAGCCGCGCGCGAGCCCGAGGAGGACCTGTTCCGCCTGGTCGTCGGCGGTGTGGGCGGTGAGGACGACGGCGGCGCGCCCCTGCCCCGCGTCCCGGGCGGCGGCGGCGAGGGCCTCCCGGCGGGCACGCCGGGCGTCGGCCTCGGGGCCGTCGCCGGTGCGGGCCACCTCGACCCGCGTGACGGTGACCGGGGTCAGACCGAGGATGCGGGCGACGTCGGCGGCGGCCGCTGCCACCGCGTCGCTGCCCGACTGCAGCCCGTGGTCCACCACGGCCGCGCCGATCGGGCCGAGCCGCGCACCGTCCCGGGTGCCCACGAGGACGGCGCAGGCCACGGCGAGCGCGAGGGAGTCGGCACCGCCGGAGAGGGCGACGAGGCCGCGGGGGCGACTCCCCGCCCGGCCCGGCCCGACATCCGCGCGACGGGGCCCGTCGCCCGCCAGGGCCTCCCGCACCGCCGCGACGGCCCGGTGCAGGGGCTCGGGCCAGCGGGTGCGCGGCGGCCATGCGCCGACCGCGGGCAGGCCGCCGGCCCCGCCCGCCGGCGTCGGCCCCGGGTCCCGCGCCTCAGGCCTGGGCACGGATGCGCGCCACCCACGTCTCGGGGGCGTGGAGCTCGGCCTCGCTCGGCAGCAGCTCGGGGGCGTCCCAGACCACGTTGAACCCGGCCATGCCGAGCTCGGCCACGGCGGCGGCCACGAACCTCTGACCGTCGCGATACTGGGCCATCTTGGCGTCCATGCCCAGCAGGCGGCGGAGCATGCGGTCCAGGGGCGAGCGGCGGTCGCCGCGCTCGTCGAAGCGGCGGCGGATGGTCTTGACGGAGGACACGACGGAGGAGTCGACGCCGTCCATCACCACGTTCGCGTGCCCCTCGAGCAGGGACATCACGGCCGTCAGCCGGGACAGGCGCTCCCGGTCCTCCTCGTCCTGGATCGCGCCGAGCAGGCCCGGCGCGGATCGGGCCGGGGCCGCGTCCTGCGCGTCGTGTCCGTCCCGCGTCCCGGCCCGGCCGCCGTCGGCCTCCCGACCCAGCGGGTTCGCCGCCGCGAGCGCGGTGCGCAGGCGCTCGGGCAGGGACTCGGCCTTGTCGAACAGGCCGACGGTGAGCGCCGTGATCTCGGCCCGCAGGTGCTCGCGCAGCCAGGGCGCGGCCGCGAACTGCACGCGGTGGGTCTGCTCGTGCAGGCACACCCAGAGGCGGAAGTCCGCCGGGTCCACGTTGATCTCCGCGCGCACCTGCGCGACGTTCGGGGCCACGAGCAGCAGGCGTCCGCCGGCGGGGCCGGCCGCCGTCCCCCCGGGGCCGGGCAGCGCGATGAACGGGTCGTACTGGCCGAGGATCCTCCCGGACATCCAGGCGAGGATCCCGCCCATCTCCAGGGCGGTGGCGTGCCGGGTGACGCGGGTGGTGGCGGCGGCGTGCTCGCGGGGCCGGGTGTCCCGCAGGTGCGCGAACGTGGGGTCCAGCAGCGTGGCGAAGGACTGGGTGGCGGCGCGCGACCAGGTGGGGCGGTCCACCACGAGCACCTGCGAGTCGCGCAGGTCCCGTGCCGCCTCGAGCCCGGTCAGACGGTGGACGTGCGGCACGGCGGCCTCCGCGGCGGCGCGCAGGCCCTCCGCCTCGCGCGTCGCCTCGCGCGGCGCGAACCGGGGGCCGGCGGCGGCGAGGGACCGTGCGGTCCGTGCCGCGAAGGCCCAGTCCACCGGGTGGGCGACGGCGGGGCCCGGCTCGGCGGGGGCGCCCGGCTCGGCGTCCGCGGCGGTGCGGGGGCGGTCGGTCGCGTGGTCGTCGCTCATGGGCTCCATCAGACCACAGGGCCCGGGCCTCGGATCAGAGCCCGGCGACGGCGCTGACGGCCTCGTCGACCGCCGCGCGCGCGGGCTCCAGCTTCCACTGCAGATCCGAGCAGATGATGCTGAACGCGAGGACCCGCCCGGACGTCGTGGTGACGGTGCCGGTGAGGGAGACCGTCTGGTCGAGCGTGCCGGTCTTCGCGGCCACGGCCTGCCGCGCAGGGGCATCCGGGAACCGGTCGCCGAGGGTGGAGTCCTCGCCGGGCCGCGGCAGGCCCTCCAGCACGGTGCCCAGGGCGGGCGTGCGGGCCACCCCGGCCACGACGCCGGCCAGCTGGCCCGCGCTGACGCGGTTGTCCGGGGACAGGCCCGAGGAGTCCACGAGCGCCATCCCGGCGGTGTCCACGCCGAGGTCCTCGGCGGTGGCCGTCAGCAGCTGCGTGGCGCCCTCGTGGGTGGCCGGCAGGTCCGTGGCGGGCGCGGCCGTGTGGGCCAGGGCCTCGACCACCTGGTTCTCCGAGTGGGCCAGCAGGTACGCGACCTGCTGGCCCACGGGTGCGGACTCCACGGCCGCGACGGGGGCGGCGGCGAGGACCGTGGCGCGCGGCACCTCGGTGGCCGGGAACGTGTCCCGCAGACCCACCTCGAGGTCGGCGCCGGAGGCGGCCACCGCGTCGTCGAGCGCGGCCTGGAAGGTGAGCGCGGCGAACTGCGCCGGGTCCTCGATGCGGTCCTCCCCGGTGCCAGGGGCCTCACGGCCGCCGTAGGTGGCCAACGGCTGCACCGGCGCGATGTTGCCGCTCTCCGGGATGTCCGACGTCCAGCGCGGGTTCAGGGCCGTGCGGTCCGCGAAGAGCCGCAGGTCCGTGCTGACCACCACCCGCCCGGTGACGCCGTCCTCGACCAGCCCGGCCACGGTCCGCTCCGCGAGGGTGCGCAGGCCCGCGCGTCCGGAGACGGCCTTCGAGTCCGAGGCGCCCGTGCCCAGCAGCACGTCGCCGCCGCCCACGAGCACCAGCTCGGTGGCCGCGCCGTCCGCGGTGGGCTGGGCCACCACGGTGGTCTGCAGGGTCGTCTCAGGACCCAGGGCGGAGACGATGGCCGCGGCGGCGAGCACCTTGAGCGAGGACGCGGGGGCCACGGGCTCGTCCGCGTCCCGCGCGTAGAGCACCTCGCCGGTGGCCAGGTCGCGGAACTCGGCGGAGACCGTGCCCGGGGACGTCTCCAGCCCCGGCTCGACGGCGGCCGCCACCTCGGCCGCGGTGGGGCCGGCGGACGGGGACGACGACGTCGGCGCGGCGGTCGAAGTCGAGGCGGACGCGCTCGACGGGGCCGTCGGCGCGGTCACGGGACCGCAGGCGACCAGGACGGCCGCGAGCGCGGCCAGGAGGACGGCGGGGAGCGAGCGGCTCCGGCGGTGTTCCGTGCGTCGATCCCGACGCCCAGCGCGCCCCGTGTCCACCTGTCCCATGCGTCCATCATGACGGACGCCCCCGGTAGGCTGACGGCAGCACCGCCGGGCGGCGCCGCGCCGCCCGGACACCCCACCCTCTGTGCGAAGGAGAGTCATGGCGCACGACGTCACCATCGAGATCCCCGCGGGCTCCCGCGTGAAGTACGAGTTCGACCACGAGACCGGCCGCCTGCGCCTGGACCGCGTGCTCTTCACCTCCATGCAGTACCCCACGCACTACGGCTACTTCGAGAACACCCTCGGCGAGGACGGCGACCCGCTGGACGCCCTCGTGTACCTGCCGGGCTTCGACCTGGTGCCGGGCTGCGTCGTCGAGGCCCGCCCGATCGGCGTGTTCAACATGACCGACGACGGCGGCGGCGACGCCAAGCTGCTGTGCGTCCCGGCGGACAAGCGCTACGACCACATCACCGAGCTCGAGCACGTGGAGGAGTCGCTCAAGCAGGAGATCGAGCACTTCTTCACCCGCTACAAGGACCTGGAGCCGGGCAAGTGGGTCAAGGCCGAGGGCTGGGAGGGCCGCGCGGCGGCCGAGGCCGAGCTCGAGGCCTCCATCCAGCGCTTCGACGCCGAGGGCGAGGAGTCCCCGACCGACGAGCCCCAGGGCCGCGCGGTGGACACCGAGGAGGCGCAGCCGGCCACCGAGGAGGGCGAGGCGACGGACGAGCCCCAGGGCCGCTGATCCCCGCACCGCCCACGCGCGCGACGCCGGCCGCTCACCCCTCGGGGTGGGCGGCCGGCGTCGTCTGCGGGCTGGCAGAATCGACGACCATGTTCGTGCTCACCATCAACCAGCGGGACACCCTCGACGCCGGCGACCGCGTGGACACGTTCCTGCGCGCCCTCCAGGACGTGCCGGGGCTGGACGACGCCGTCGTGCTCCCGTTCCAGCGCGCCGTGGGCGACGAGCTGATCGGCGCCGTCGAGGACCCGCGCGTCGCCGTGGACGTGGCGCTGCGCGCCCTGCGGCAGCGCCGCTGGAACGTGGGGGTCGGCGTCGGGACGGTGACGCACGCGGACGGTGCGGCGGGCGCGCCCGCCTCCGGGGACCTGCACGACGCCGGCGGGCCCGGTCTCGCGGCGGCGCGGCGGGCCGTGGAGGCGGCGGCCGTGTCCACCGCGCGGATCCCGTTGGCCGTGCGCGGCCGGGACGAGGAGGCGGCCGCCGAGGCCGAGGCCGTGCTGCGACTCGTCGGGCAGCTCGTGTGGTCCCGGACCGACGCCGAGTGGGCGGTGCTGGACCTGCTGGTGCCCGGCGTGCGCGGCCAGCAGAAGCCGGCGGCCGCCGCGCTCGGGATCACGGCGCAGGCCGTCTCGCAGGCGGTGCAGCGCTCCTACTGGAACGAGGAGCACGCCTGCCGCCCCGCCGCCGCGCGCCTGCTCACGCTGGCGGGGGGCTGACCCGGCGGCCCGGGCCGGTCGCGCCGCTCAGGCCGCGGCCGGCTCCTCGAGGAGCGAGCGCAGCACCGTGGCGAGCCCGTGCTCGTCCACGTGCCCGGTGACCTCGTCCGCGGCGGCCACGACCTCCTCCACGGCCTGGCCCATGGCCACGCCGCGGCCGGCCCAGCGGAGCATCTCGATGTCGTTGCGGCCGTCGCCCACGGCCACGGTGTCCTCGGGGGCCACCTTCAGCACGGTGCGCAGCGCCTCGAGCCCGGACGCCTTGGTCACGCCCGCCGCGGCGACGTCGAGCCACGCCGTCCAGCCCACGGAGTAGGTCACGCCGGACAGGCCGAGGCCCTCCACCGCGCGGCCGAACTCCTCGGCGGAGGAGTCCGTGGAGAACACCACGAGGCGCACGGCCGTGGTGTCCATCAGCTCCTCGAACGTGACGCCCTCCGCGGCCACGCCGAAGGACATGTCCTGGAACCGCTCGGTGGATCGGAAGGTGCCGTCCGGCAGCTCGAGCGCGTACTTGGCGCTGGGCAGGCGGTGGCGCAGCTGGGTCAGCACCGAGCGCGGGTCGAAGGTGCGCAGGTCCGTGACCTCGTAGCCCTCCTCCAGCTCGGGGTCCAGGCGCAGCGTGACCCCGCCGTTGGAGCACACCATGAAGCCGGCGTCGATCCCCAGGGAGCGGGCCACGGGCAGGGTGGCCCCGCGGGAGCGGCCCGTCGCGATGACCACGTGATGCCCGGCGTCCAGCACGGCCCGCACGGCCGCGCGCACGGGCTCATGCAGATGGCCGTCATGGTCCACGATCGTTCCGTCCACGTCCAGGCACACGAGCTTCTTCGTCATGACCCCCACCCAACCACACGGCCCGGACACGACGGCGACGCGCGGGTGAACGGCGAGGGCGCCGCAGGGCAGGCGGGCGAGGCGGCCGACGCCGCCGGGGGACGACGTCGTCCGCTCAGACCAGCTCGAAACGCTCCATCCCGCCGAGGTAGGGGCGCAGCGCGGCGGGCACGGTGACCGAGCCGTCCGCGTTCTGGTGGTTCTCCAGGATCGCCACGATCCAGCGGGTGGTGGCCAGGGTGCCGTTGAGCGTGGCCACCATGCGGGTGCCGCCCTTGGAGCCGTCCTCCGTGCGGACCCGCTCGCGGATGTTGAGACGGCGGGCCTGGAACGTGGTGCAGTTCGAGGTGGACGTCAGCTCGCGATAGGTGCCCTGCGTGGGGACCCAGGCCTCGCAGTCGAACTTGCGGGCGGCGGAGAGGCCGAGGTCGCCGGCGGCGATGTCGATCACGCGGTACGGCACCTCGATGGCGCCCAGCATCCGTTCCTCCCACGCCAGCAGGCGCGCGTGCTCCGCCTCCGCGTCCTCCTGTGCGGCGTAGATGAACATCTCCAGCTTGTTGAACTGGTGCACGCGGATGATGCCGCGGGTGTCCTTGCCCGCCGAGCCCGCCTCGCGGCGGTAGCACGTGGACCAGCCCGCGTACCGGACGGGGGCGGACACGTCCATGATCTCGCCCGCGTGGAAGCCGGCCAGGGCCACCTCGGAGGTGCCCACCAGATACAGGTCGTCGCGCTCGAGGCGGTAGATCTCGTCGTCGTGCTCGACGTCGAAGCCGGTGCCCTGCATGGTCTCCGGACGCACCAGGGTGGGCGGGATGACCGGCACGAAGCCGTTCTCCAGGGCCAGGTCCAGGCCCAGCTGCATCAGGGCGAGCTCGAGACGCGCGCCCACGCCCGTGAGGAAGCTGAACCGGGCGCCGGACACCTTCGCGCCGCGCTCCATGTCGATCGCCCCGAGCAGCTCGCCGAGCTCGAGGTGGTCGCGCGGCTCGAAGCCCTCGGCGGCGAAGTCGCGCGGGGTGCCGACCTCCTTGAGGACCACGAAGTCGTCCTCGCCGCCGGCCGGGACGCCGTCGACGATCAGGTTCGGGAAGGCACGCTGCAGCTCCGCGAGGCGGGCCTCGGCCGCGCCGGCGGCCGACTCGGCCTCCTTCACGCGCGCGGCCAGGTCCTTCACCTCGGCCAGCAGGGCCTGCTTCTCCTCGCCCTTCGCCTGGGCGACGCGCTTGCCGAAGGCCTTCTGCTCCGCGCGCAGCTGCTCGAAGCCCGCGATGGACGAGCGGCGGGACGCGTCCGCCTCGACCACGCGGTCCACGAGGGACGCGTCCTCCCCGCGGGCCTCCTGGGAGGCGCGGTACTTCTCGGGCTGCTCGATGAGGTCCTTGACGTCGATCACGTGCGCCAGCCTAGCGGGCGGGGCCGACGCCTAGACTCGGGGCATGACTCCCGAGTGGTGGATGGCGCTGGCCGCCCTGGTGCTCCTGGCCCTGCTGGTCGTCGTCGTGGTGGTGCTGGCGGCGCGCCAGGTCCGCCTCGGCGTGCAGCACAAGCGGATGCGTCTCCGGGTGGACGCCCTCGACGCGCGGGTGGGCGGCGTGCAGCGCCGGCTGGAGAAGGTGCCCGGGATCGGCACGGGCCGCCACGAGGTCGCGCTGGTGCTGAACCCCATCAAGACGAACGCGGGCCAGGTGCGGCGCGAGCTCGAGCGGCTCGCGGAGGCGGAGGGCCTCGGCGAGGTGCTCGTGCTCGAGACCCAGGAGGACGATCCCGGCACCGCGATGGCGCGGCAGGCCCTCGGCGCCGGCGCCCGGCTCGTGATCGCCGCGGGCGGCGACGGCACGGTCCGCACCGTGGCCGAGCAGCTGGCCGGCACCGACGTCGCCCTCGGCGTGGTGCCGCTGGGCACCGGGAACCTGCTGGCCCGGAACCTGGACCTGCCGATCAACGACGTCGAGCAATGCCTGCGGATCGCCGTGGGGGGCCGGCAGCGACGCATCGACACCGTGGACGTCCGCTTCACGCACGAGGACGGGCGCGTCACCCGGCAGACCTTCACCGTGATCGGTGGCGCCGGCTACGACGCGGACATCATGGGCGACACCAAGGATGAGCTGAAGGATCTGGCCGGCTGGCTGGCCTACAGCGAGGCCGGCATACGGCACCTGCGCGGCAAGCGGCACGAGGTGACCGTGGCCCTCGACGGCGGTCAGCCCCGCCGGTTCAAGGTGCGCACCGTGATGGTGGCCAACTGCGGGATGCTCACGGGCGGCGTCGAGCTGCTGCCCCAGGCCAAGCTCGACGACGGCCTCCTCGACGTCATGGTCCTCTCGCCCCGGCACGCGCTCGACTGGGCGCGGATCGCCGTGAAGACCGTGACCCGGCACCGCAGCTCCGTCCCCGCGATGCACACGGAGCAGGCCCAGCGCGTGAAGGTCGAGTTCGCCGAGCCGATGCCCTCCCAGCTCGACGGCGACGCCACCGGGGTCATCACCGCCCTCGACGCCCGCGTGCAGCCGGACTCGCTCGTCGTGATGCTCGTGGCCGAGGACGACGCCTCCGTCCGCGACGACGGCGTCTCCGCCGCCGCCCCCGTCCCGGAACCGGCCCCGCACATCTGACCCGGCGGGGGTGTCCGCGGTGTCCGGGGTGGAGGTCATGCGTTCGTTTCTATCGGCCCGCACGTGATCCGGGCAACACGGAGGGCGGCGGGGTGGTGGCATCGACGGCGGGCCGCCCCGGTGCCCGCCGCGCCTCAGGCGCCGGGCAGCGTGCCGGCGTCGGCCCGCATCTGCTGGAGCTGCTCGCCGAGCCAGTCGACGTACCCGCCCATCCACTCCCCCGTGGCCTGGTCGTTCCAGCTCTGGCCGACCACCGGCTGCGGGAAGACGACGGCGTCCGAGAGGGTGTCCCGCAGCGCGAGGGCGGGCCCCTCCTCATCCGCGACCGTCACCCACTGCATGCCGTGGCGCGCGCCCAGGTGCTGGCCGAGCAGCACCGCGACGACGTCCAGCAGCACCGCCAGCTCCTCGGGGTCCAGCTCCTCGGCCTCGGCCTGCGAGCGGGCCAGCACGGCGTCGTAGTACGCGGCGACCGCGTCCAGGTCCAGGTGGTCCACGCCCTCCTGCGCGGCGAAGTCGCGACGGACGCGCACCCACTCCCGCTCGGGCTCGGTCAGGGGGCTCATCTCGGGCTGGTCGGTCATGGCCTCCATCCTGCCAGGCGCGTCCGGCGCCACCGTCGCCGGAACAAACGGTGCCGGCCGCGCTTTCGTTCGAGAAGCGGCGGCGTGTCGCAGCGCTTTCGTTCGAGAAACGGCGAGGAACCGGGGGGACACACCGCCGGAGGCCTGCGATCCCCCAGCGGGAGCACTCGTGGACGCACCCGATGTGGTGCCGCCAGCGACGAGTCGAGCGTGCGGGCCGTCGTCGTCCGCCGCCCCCGCCCGGACTTGAGACACTGGCCCCATGCGCATCATGACCGTCTGCCTGGGGAACATCTGCCGCTCGCCCGCCGCCGAGGCCGTGCTGAACCGCAAGCTCGCGGAGGCCGGTCTCGACGACGTCGAGGTCACCTCCGCCGGCACGTCCGACGAGCACGTGGGCGCCCGTCCGCATCACCTCACCCGCGAGGTCGGCGGCGAACTGGGCTACGAGTTCCCGACGGTGGGGGTGCAGCTGTCCGCCGACCTCGTGGACGACGCCGACCTGATCCTCGTGATGGACGAGGCCAACCTCGCCGACACGCGGCGGCTCGCGACCACGGACGAGCAGCGGGACCGGATCCACCTGATGGGCGAGTTCGCGTCGGATGCGGACCGCGCCGGGGTGCGCGAGGTCCCCGATCCGTACGGGTATCCGCGGCCGCAGTTCGAGGAGATGTACCGGCAGATCGAGGACGCGGCGGACGGCGTCGTCGCCGCGATCCGCGACGGCCGCCTCTGACGGCCGGGGCGCGGCCCCGGACCCGCCGTTTCCCGAACGAAAACGGCCCGGGACCCGCCGTTTCCCGAACGAAAGCGGGGGCGGTGGGGGGTCGGTCAGTCGTCGTGGGGGTCGTCGGAGCCGTCGAGGACCTCGCGCAGCCGCGCCGCCGTGTCCGCGCGCAGGGCGCCGCGGGTCTCGGCGCGGTCGGTCGTCGCGCGGGCGAGGGTCTCCCACACGGCCCGCACGTCCGCCGACAGTCCCCCGGCCTCGAGCTCGCCGAGGGTCTCACGGTGGGTCCGCAGCGTGTCGACGTCACCGCGGGCCACGGGGCCGGTGAGGGCGCCGTCGCCGTCGGTGAGCGCGTTCTCCAGCGCGGCGGTCATGAGCGAGCGCAGCACCCGCTCCGGGTCGGCCACCCCGATCGTCTCGAGGATCTGACGGGCCTGCGCCGTCAGCGTCACCAGGTGGTTCGACCCGTGGGACAGCGCCAGGTGGTAGGCCGCCCGGTCGGCCTCCTTCACGACCACGGGCTCGCCGCCCATCTCCACCACGAGCGCCTGGGCCACGGGCAGCACCACGGGGTCCGCGGTCACGCCGAACACGCAGTCCTGCAGCCGGGCGACGTCGAGGCTCAGCCCCGTGAACGTCATGGCCGGGTGGATCGCCAGGGGGATCGCCCCGTGCGCGCGCACCGGCTCCATCACCCCCACCCCGTAGCGGCCGGAGGTGTGCACGAGCAGGTGGCCGGTCTGCACGTGGCCCGCGGCGGCCAGGCCGGCCACGAGCTCGCCCAGCGCGTCGTCCGGGACGGCGAAGACGACCATCTCGGAGCGGCGCAGGATCTCGGGGATCTCCAGGACGGGCACGCCCGGCAGGAGCATCTCCGCGCGGTCCCGCGAGGCCTCGGAGACGGCGTGCACGCCCGTGATCGTGTGGCCCGCAGCCCGCAGCGCCGAGCCCAGCACGGCCCCCACTCGACCCGCGCTCACCACGCCGACGCCCAGCCGCCCGGGCCGCTGCGCCGGGTCATGCGGGTCCAGGCTCAGGTCGAGTCCGCCGGTCATCGCTCCTCCTCGCCGCGCACGGCGGGGACGTGCGCCCCGCTCTCCTCCCCGACGACGGCGCCGCCGACGACGCCGGCCCGGGCCAGTTCGCGGCGGCCCACCTCGGTGGCCGCGACCTCGCGCGTGCGCTGCTCGAAGCGGGCCAGCTCCTCGGGGCGCATCCACTGGTCGCGGTCGGCGAGGCGACGCGAGACGGCCGCGTGCCGGGCCTCCCGGGCGTACAGGTCCACGGCCACGTCCTCGTCGAGGTCGCGGACCACGGCGTTCGCCCCCGCGACCCACACGCGCACCGTGGCCAGGCCCAGGCGTCGCTGCACCGGGCCCTGCGCCAGCTCGGCCGCCTGCATGCGCTCGTGCTGGAGGGTCTGCAGCCGGCGGTTCAACCAGCCGCTGCGCACCACCAGCAGGGACCGCGTCGTCGTGAAGCCGGTCCGCCGCCAGGCGAACCAGTTGAACCACCACCTGCCGCGCCGCGGCACGTGCTGGAAGCCGCCCTCCGTGCCGGTGCCGTGCACGCCGAGGTGCATGAGCCCGGCGGGGGTCAGCCCCTGCGCGGCGCGCGGATCGCCGTCCAGGCCCGGGTCCGGGGCCACGACCGTGAGGACGCGGAGCACGTCCTCCCACGGGCCGACGGGCAGCGCGACGTCCCGGGCGCCGTCGGACTCCTGCAGGTACCCGGCCACCGCCATGTTCACCCGATACCAGCCGAAGGGCCGCCAGAACAGGGGCTGGGAGACGGTCACCCCCTGCACCCGCCCCGGCGGGACGGTCTGGTGGGTGGTCTCGGTGAGCCCGTGCCGCAGTCGCAGCCCGTCGGTGGAGCGGCGCACCTGGAAACCCCAGCCGGCGTTCAACCGGGACCACGCGACGCCGGCCACGGAGAACAGGGCGGGCAGGGACGCGGCCGCGCCGATCCCGGTCAGGGTCTCCCCCTCGTCCAGCACCGCCTCGGGCAGCAGCGCGACCACGAGGGCGAGGCCGGCCAGCCAGATCAGGGACCCGGCCAGCACCCCCAGCACGCCTCCGGAGAGCAGGACGGAGCCGAGGAGCCGCCCCGCGGGCACCTGCAGCATGAGTTCGCCGGCGTCCGCGGCGTCGGCGTCGGGGAGGCCGGGCTCGGCCGCCCGCTCCGGCGCGGACGCGTCCGCCCCGGCTCCCCCGAGCATCCCCGACGCGCGGTCCAGGATCTCCCGGCGCACCGCTTCGGCCTCGGCGCGGCGCAGGAAGGACAGCTCGAGCGCGGACTCGCCGCCGTCGGCCGCCTCGACCTTCACTGTGGCCAGCCCGAGCAGCCGGGCCACGAGGGGGTGCTGCAGGTCCACCGCCTGGATGCGGTCGTAGCGCATCTGCCGGCGGCTGCGGAAGAGCCAGCCCTGGCGCAGCTCGATCCGGTCCTCCCCGCAGCGGAACCGGGTGAACCACCAGGAGAAGAAGAACACGAGGCTGATCAGCAGGGTGACCCCCAGCAGGATGCCGCCGGCCACGAGCAGGCTGCCGTCGCCGCCGCCCGGGGCGTCCTCCCCGCTGAGCCGGCCCGCCGCGAAGTCCTCCACCGCGTTGCGGCCCGCGAAGAACAGGATCAGCAGCAGGAAGGTCCAGCCCCGCACCCAGGGCGAGGCGGGGTGGACGCGGACCCAGCCGGCGTCGTCGGCGGGGGGCGGGGCGGCCGCGCTCACAGGCCCGCCAGCCGCGCCTGGCCGCGCGCCATGAGGACTTCGCGCAGCTCCTCGGCCCTCTCGCGGGGCACGCCCTCCAGGGTGACGTCCCCGCCCGCGGCGGCGGTCTTCAGGGTGAGGGTCTGCAGCCCGACCCGGCGCAGCAGCGGACCGTCCGAGACGTCCACGTACTGCAGGCGGCCGTACGGCACCGCGTGCACGCTGCGGAACAGGATGCCCTCGCGCCACAGGACGTCGTCCTCGCGCTCGGCCCAGCCCATCGCGCGCACGCGCCGGGGGATCAGGATCAGGTCCACGATCCAGGACACGACGACGACGGCCGGCAGCCCCCACGCGACCCACGCGGCCATCCCCGCCCACGGGCCGGTGAGCTTGAGGATCAGCGGCACGGAGAACGCGGCGAGCCAGATCAGGTGGCCGATGGTCGTGGCGATGAGCTTCACCGTCGCCAGCCGCGGCGAGGCCGGCGTGAAGGCCACGCCGCTCAGGTCAATGCCGGGCACGGGCATACCCTCCTTCCGTCTCGGGACGGGCCGGTCGGCCCGGGGACCCATCCTGCCCACGACCGCCCTCGGGCGCATCCTCCTCAGGCGGGATCCGGCACCACCGTTCGACGATCAGCCCCACCACCAGCAGGACGAGACCGCCGACGGCCTGCAGGGCGGCCTCCCGCACGGTCGGTGCCTCCACGCCGGCCCGCAGCAGCACCTGCACCGCCACCCCGGCGTGCCACCCGCCGAGGGCCGCTCCCGCGAAGCCGGAGGCCTGGCCGAGCACGAGGGTGCGGGCCGCGGCGAGCGGGTCCATCCGCGCGGCGGCGGGCTTCTCCCGGTCGCGGCGCACCCGCCAGCCCAGCGCGAGGCACAGCACGGAGACCGCGGCCACGGTGATCAGGCCGCCGCGGCCCACCACGGGCGCCGGCCAGCCCAGGGACGGCGCGGCGAGCCCGGCCAGCCAGCCGAGCACGGCGGCCGCCAGCACCACGAGCAGGGTCCACCCGGAGCGCAGCGCGATCACGTGGCCTCCCTCCCGAGGGCGTCCGGGCGCGCGGGGCGGAGCGGGGCGACGTCGTCGGTGCCGGCCAGCAGCCGGTGCCGCTCTGGCTCCTGACGGCGCACCCCGGGGGCGTCCGCGGCGACGGCGGCGAGGTCGGCGACGGGCGTGCCGGCGAGCGTGGCGTCCGCGTCGAGCCACAGCCACGGCAGCAGCACGAAGGCCCGCTCGGCCGCGCGGGGGTGCGGCAGGGTGAGGTCCGGGTGGTCGCTGCGCACGTCCCCGTAGGCGATCACGTCCACGTCCAGGGTGCGCGCGCCCCAGCGGACCTCACGCCGCCGATGGTGGTCCTGCTCGAGCCGGTGCGCCACCGCGAGCAGCTCCCACGGCGCGAGGTCCGTGCGCAGGGTGACCACCTGGTTGAGGTAGTCGGGCTGGCCCGGCGGCCCGCCCACGGGCGCGGTGACGGCCCGGGGCGAAGCCCGGACGTCCGTGATGTGCGGCAGCGCGGACAGGGCGGCGACGGCGGCGTCGAGCGTCTGCGCGGGCTCGCGCAGGTTGGCGCCGAGGGCCAGCACGGCCGCGACGGGCGCGTCCGGGCGGGCGCCCAGCTCGGGGACGGGCGCGGGGCCCTCGGCCGGGTGCGTCCAGTCGACGGTGCTCACGCGAGATCCTCCCGGGTGCGGTGCACGGTGACGGCGGCGTCCGCGAAGTCGTGCGGGATGGGCGCCTGCGGCTTGTGCACGGTGACCTCGACGGCGGTCACCACGGGCTGCTCGGCGAGGACGGCGCGGGCGATCCGGTCGGCGAGGGTCTCGATCAGGTCCACCGGCTCCCCGGTGACCAGGCGGACCACCGTGTCCGCGACCTCGGCGTAGTTGGCGGTGCGGGCGAGGTCGTCGCCGGCCGCGGCGGGGCCGGCGTCGAGGTGGAGGACGACGTCCGTGACGAACGGCTGCCCGTCCCGGCGCTCGTGGTCGAAGACCCCGTGGTGCCCGACGGCGGACAGCCCGGCCAGGCGGATGCGGTCCCGGGCGCTCACGGCAGCACGTCCTCGGAGACGGGCTCACCCGGGGCATGCGCCCCGACCCAGGCGGCGGCGGTGCGGACGGCGTCGGCGCTGGCGCGCACGTCGTGCACGCGCACGCCCCACGCGCCCTGGGCGGCGGCGAGGGCGGAGATGGCCGCGGTGGCGGCGTCGCGCGCGGCGGGCGGGGCCGGGGTGCCGTCGTCGTCCGCCAGCAGCGTGCCCAGGAACCGCTTGCGCGAGGCGGCGACGAGCACCGGGTGGCCCATGGCGCGGAGCCACTCGAGGCCGCGCAGCAGCTCCCAGTTCTGCTCGCCGGCCTTCGCGAAGCCCAGGCCCGGGTCGACGATCAGCTGCGCGGGCTCGACGCCCGCGGCGAGGAAGCGGCCGGCCACGTCCCGCAGCTCGCACACGACGTCCGGGACGGTGTCCTCGTAGACGGCCAGCCCGTCCATGGTCTGCGGGTTCCCGCGGTTGTGCATGAGGATGTAGGGCGCGCCCGACGCGGCGATCAGCGCCGGCATCTCCGGCTCGTGGGCGAGGCCGGAGACGTCGTTGACGATCACCGGGCCCAGCGCCAGGGCGGCCCGGGCGGTGGCGGTGTGGCGCGTGTCCACGGAGACGACGACGTCCTCGGCCAGCAGCGCCTCGATCACGGGCAGGATGCGCTCCTGCTCCTCGGCCGGCGGCACGGCGCGGGCCCCGGGGCGGGTGGACTCCCCGCCCACGTCCACGATGTCCGCGCCGTCCGCGACCATGCGCCGGGCGTGCTCGACGGCCGCGCGGACGGTGGCGTGCTCCCCGCCGTCCGAGAACGAGTCAGGGGTGACATTGAGGATGCCCATGACCAGGGTCCGGTCCGCGGGCAGCCGCCCCAGCAGGGCGCGGTTCGCCTCCCGCGCCGCCGCGTCGATGCTCTCGTCCACGTGTCCTCCTCCGCCGTCGGTGGTCCTCAGCCGTGCATGATGAGGCTCATCGCCTCCGAGCGCGTGGACGGATCCCGCAGCTGGCCGCGCACCGCCGAGGTGACGGTCTTCGCGCCCGGCTTGCGCACGCCGCGCATGGACATGCACATGTGCTCGGCCTCCACCACCACGATCGCCCCGCGCGGGGCCAGGTGCTCCATGAGCGCCTCCACCACCTGCGTGGTCAGCCGCTCCTGCACCTGCGGACGCCGCGCGTACAGCTCCACGAGGCGGGCCAGCTTGGACAGCCCCGTCACGCGGCCCTCGGCGGAAGGGATGTAGCCGATGTGCGCGGCGCCGTGGAACGGCACCAGGTGGTGCTCGCACGTCGAGTAGAACGGGATGTCCTTCACGAGCACGAGCTCCTCGTGCGCGATGTCGAACGTGGTGCCGAGCACCTGGTCCGGGCTCTGGTGCAGGCCCGCGAAGAACTCCGCGTACGCCTTGGCCACCCGCGCCGGGGTGTCCGCCAGGCCCTCGCGGTCCGGGTCCTCACCGATCGCCAGCAGGATCTCCCGCACCGCCGCCTCGATGCGCGGCCGGTCGACCGCGGTCGAGTCCGGGTCGAACGTGCCGGGGACGGCGTCGTTGGGGGTGTGGGCTGTCATGCGGGTCTCCTGTGCGGTCAAAAGGTCGGTCCCTCGCCGGGGCCCGGCGTGTTGCTCGGACCGCCGTGCGGCGGCAGGCCGGGGCCGGCCGCGTCCCCGCCCAGCGACGACGGCGGCGCACCCTCCGGACGCACCGGCACCGTGGTGCCCTCGACGCCGACGGGGGTCTGCTCCCCGCCGTCGTGGCGCGAGCGGCGCTCGGAGGGGGAGAGGACCGGCGGGATGTCCTGCGGGAGCCGGTCGTCCGAGGCCAGCCACACGCCGCGCTCGGGCCGCTTGCGGACGTCCGCGAAGATGGCGGCGATGGCCTCCTGGGTCAGCGTCTCCTTCTCGAGCAGCTCGTAGGCCAGCCGGTCCAGGACGTCCCGGTTCTCCGTGAGCACCCAGTGGGCCTCGGCGTGGGCCTGGTCCAGCAGGGTGCGGACCTCGGCGTCCACCAGGTACGCGAGCTCCTCGGAGTACTCGCGGGAGGAGCCGCCGGGGGCACCGCCCACGAAGGGCTCGGAGCTGCCACCGCCGAGCTTGACGGCGCCCACCTTGGCGGACATGCCGTACTCGGTGACCATCTTGCGGGCCGTGTCCGTGGCCTTCTGGATGTCGTTCGCGGCGCCCGTGGACGGGTCCTTGAACACGATCTCCTCCGCCACGCGCCCGCCCATCGCGTACGCGAGCTGGTCCAGGAGCTCGTTGCGGGTGACGGAGTACTTGTCGTCCTCCGGGACCACCATCGTGTAGCCCAGGGCGCGGCCGCGGGGCAGGATCGTGATCTTGGTGACCGGGGCGGAGTTGCGCAGCCCGGCCGCGACGAGCGCGTGGCCGCCCTCGTGGTAGGCGGTGACCTTGCGCTCGTGCTCGTTCATCAGGCGGGTGCGCTTCTGCGGGCCGGCCATCACGCGGTCCACGGCCTCGTCCAGGGCGTGGTTGTCGATCACATTGTTGTTCGAGCGCGCCGTGAGCAGCGCGGCCTCGTTGATCACGTTGGCCAGGTCCGCACCCGTGTAGCCGGGGGTGCGCTTGGCCAGGGAGCGCAGGTCCACGTCCAGGGCGATCGGCTTGCCCTGCGCGTGCACCTCGAGGATCTTGGCGCGGCCCTCGAGGTCCGGGGCGTCCACGGGGATCTGGCGGTCGAAGCGGCCCGGGCGCAGCAGCGCCGGGTCCAGGACGTCCGGGCGGTTGGTCGCGGCGATCATGATGACGTTCGTCGAGGCGTCGAAGCCGTCCATCTCCACGAGCATCTGGTTCAGGGTCTGCTCACGCTCGTCGTTGCCGCCGCCGATGCCTGCGCCGCGGTGCCGGCCGACGGCGTCGATCTCGTCCACGAAGATGATGGCGGGGGCGTTGGACTTGGCCTGCTCGAAGAGGTCGCGCACGCGCGAGGCGCCGACGCCCACGAACATCTCCACGAAGTCCGAGCCGGAGATCGAGTAGAACGGCACGCCGGCCTCACCGGCCACGGCCTTGGCGAGGAGGGTCTTGCCCGTGCCGGGCGGGCCGTAGAGCAGCACGCCCTTGGGGATCTTGGCGCCCACGGCGCGGAAGCGGTCCGGCACGGTGAGGAACTCCTTGATCTCCTGGAGCTCCTCCACGGCCTCGTCCGCGCCCGCGACGTCCTTGAACAGCACGTCCGGGTTGTCCTTGTTGATCAGCTTGGCGCGGGACTTGCCGAACTGCATGACCTTGCCACCGCCGCCCTGCATGCGGGACATCAGGAACCAGAACAGCAGTGCGATGAGCAGGAACGGAACCATGAAGCCGAGCAGCGAGAGGAACCAGTTGCTCCGCACCGGCTCGTCCGTGTAGCCGTCCAGGGCCGAGTCGTCCACCGCGGTGACCACGTCCGTGGCGCGCGCGGTGGCGAAGTAGAAGTAGACCTCCTTGCCGAGGTCCCGGTCGTCCTGCTTGTAGGGCTCACGCAGGGTGAGGTCCACGCGCTGGTCCCCGTCCACCACGCGGGCCTGCGCGGCCTTGTCGTCCTTCAGCAGGGCCATGCCCACGTTGGTGTCCACCATGGTGCGGCCGCTCTGTGACGTGGTCAGCGGGATCGCGACGGCGAGGACCAGCAGGCCCAGCAGGATCCAGACGTAGGGCTTGTTGAACAGCTTCTTCACGGTCCGAGTGTCTCCTGGTCTGCCGCGGGGGCCGGGCTCCCCGGGGCGGCCGCCGTGCAGCCGGGGCCGGCGCAGGGCCGACGTCGCGCCCGGGTCAAGCCTCCACGGTACCGGCCCCGCCCGGGTGTCCGCTGACTGTTCGCGTCAGGTGGACAGGGCGCGGGCGGTCAGCCGGCGCCGACGTCGGCCAGCACCGTCCTGGCACCCACCGGGAATGCGAGGGGTCGGAATGGCGCGTGGATCGCACCTCAGAGCGACCGCTCGCGTGACAGGTCGCCGGCGCTGCGGCCACGCCCCTGCGTCCCCGCCTGCACAGACCCCCGCGCACCCGAACTCCTCCCCAGGCCGACGGCGGCCCAGGACGCCGCCCGCCCCACCGCGCCAGGCTGGCAC
>NZ_JABFAZ010000044.1:0-3767 GCF_017168505.1 Micrococcus sp. KRD077
CCGACCAGCAGGGCCACCGCAGACGGCGCGGTGCCCGCGGCGGGCGCCCCGTCAGCCTCGACGCGGCCGCCTACAAGGGCCGCAACGTCATCGAGCGCCAGTACGCGCACCTGAAGCAGTGGCGGGGCCTGGCGACCCGGTATGACAAGTACGCGATCATCTACAGGGCCGCTGTGGTCCTGAATGCTGTGATCGCATGGTCAAAACGATTGTCAGACATGCCCTAGTTCACCGAACTCGCCCTCGATGCTGTGTCCGTTCTCGTCCACGATATCGGCTGCGACGCCGAGATACGGGGCCATGAGCTCCCCCTGGTAAACCGGGCAAAAGGGATTCGACCCGATGATCCCGGTGCATACATCCGTTCCCCCTGAATCGGACCCGAGACGCATGTCAGGGTTGATATTGGCATACAGCCAGGCCCATGTGGAGTCAGGTAGTGGCGAGCCCGACGAGAACAAGAATCGGATCTCGGACAAATCTGCCTTGAGGAATTCAGTAGCCCCGGACCGCTCGAGTAGCGAAAAGAGAGCTGCGCCGGCTCCAAGAACGCTGACATGTTCCGATGCGCAAAGCCGGAGGGTTTGCGCCGCGTCCGGATAAGTGGGGGATCCGTCGTAGGTCACTACGGTCGCGCCGCGGGAGAGTGTGTTCACAGCGAGATTCCACATAACCCAGGTCGTGGCTGCAGGGAAGTACACGCGGTCGTCGGCGCCAATGTCGAATTGTAGTCCGTTGGCCTTCAGCATCTCCAAGGTGATGCCTCCGTGCGAGTGGACGATTCCCTTTGGGGCCCCCGTTGTTCCAGATGAATAGAGGATCCATAAATCGTGGGAAAAATCCACCCGTTCAAACGTTGGTTCTTTCTCATCCGCGACAATGTCATTCCACGATGTCGTGGGAATGGAGAGATGTTTCTTGAGGTCAGGGACGCCAGCGTGGCGGTCGACAAGCACGTGGTGCTCAACGGTGGGCAGAGACTCGAGCAGCTGTGGCAGGACGGGGATGGAATCACGATAGGAGCCGTTGTAGTGGTAGCCGTCGCCTGTGATGAGGACTCGTGGTTCGATCTGTGAGAAACGTTCCCTGATTCCAGGCACGCCGAAGTCAGGGTTAACGACAGACCACAACGCCCCAATGCTCGCTGTAGCGAGGAGGGCGATGATCGCCTCGGGGGAGTTTGGCAACACAGCGCAGACGCGGTCACCAGGGCGCACGCCGATCCTTCGTAGCCAGGCGGCAGCCGCGCCCACCTGGCCGCGGAGTTGGGCCCACGTCCAACTACGACGACGACCCGTCTCGTCTAGTCCCACCAGCGCCTCTTTCGCTGGGGAGCTGTCTGCGAAACGCAAGATGTTCTCCGCGTAATTCAATTTCGCGCCGGGAAACCACTCTGTGTCAGATATCGAGGATCCCGTCCGGACAGGTCCGGGGCCCCGATGTCCGACGACGTCGAAGTAGCTCCAAACGGACTCCCAGAAGTCGTCGAGATGGAGCACGCTCCAGGCGTGGAGGCTCACGTAGTCGTCCTGTTCAATGTTATGCATTCCAGTCGTCCATGCACGAAAACGGTGGAGTTCGGAATTGGCGGTCATCTCCGGCGTAGGAGTCCAAAGCCGGTGTCGGTTCGATGCGGTCATGGTGACTTCCTTCGTGGGTCGGAAATGTGGACGGGAGAAGGGGTAACACCCGGGCCCTTCACCAACCCAGCAGCGGGGCGATAGCGAAGATTGAGCCGCAGATGACAATCAGGACGAACATGGCCGTCATACAGAACCCCCAGATGTCCTTAAGCTGAAGGCCAGACAAGCCAAGAGCGGGGAGGACGAAGAACGGCTGCAGAAGGTTGGTCGTCATGTCACCAACGGAGACGGCATTAACGATCATCGCAGCGGAAATATCCATTCCAGCCGTGGCCTCGAGCATGACGGGCCCTTGCAGTTGCCATTGGCCGCCGGCCGATGGGACGAAGATGTTGAGCAGCATCGCGGAGATGTACGTGAGGACGGGCATCGTCTGCTCCGTCGCGATGGATGCGAACCAGCCCCCGATCGTCTGAATGAGGCCGGCTCCACCCATCATCCCGATGATTCCTGCATAGAAGGGAAATTGGAGGACGATCCCGGAGGCCGCGCCGATGCCATCCGTAATGCATTCTGCATAGCGTGTGGGGCTGCCGTGGAGCGCGATTCCAACGATCAGGAAGGCAAAGTTGATGATGTTGAGTTCGAGGTTGAAGCCGTTCTCTAGAAAGTAGAGCACGATGGCCGTCAGGCCGCCGCAGGCAATCAAATAAGCGAGAATGCGGCTGTGGTCCAATCTTTCTGCTATTGTTGTGGATGGGGTTTGCTCCTCTTTTGGGTCGTCGGGTGACGAGGATGTCGGAGTTGGGGTCGGATCCGAGCCCTTCGTCCGTCCCTGAGCTCCAAACGGCACTACCTCTCCTGGCCGAGGGGCCATAATCATGAAAGCGATGACCACGCCGATAAAGCCGAGAATGGCACACAGGATCATCGTCGGGCTGAATAGAGTCTGGGTTACGGGAATAAGGCCGATCTCATCTTCAAGAGAGTGGCCGGGCGTGTTCACCAGCAGTGGCGCGGTCAGCGTCAGAGAGATCGGCTGACTTGCGATCACAGCGGCATATGACCCTGCGATGAGCAGCCGGAAGTCCGCCGCGTCTAGACGTTTCGCGATGGCGATGGCGACCAGGGTGCCCCCTACAAATCCGAGACCCCAGCTGATGAACCCCATAACTGCTGAGACTGTCATGGTCAGGGCGAGTGCCGAACGCTGCGTGCCCGGGATTGCGGCGAGGCGGTCAAGCGCGCGATTGACGACAGGGGCTTTAGCTAGGGCATACCCGGTGACCAGGATCAGGACCATCTGCATGCCGAAGGCAAGGAAGCTCCAGAATCCCGAGTACCAGTATTGGGTCATCTTTGGGAAAGATTGATGCCCGAGGGTCATCCCCATGAGCAGGGTGAGGAGGGTCAGAATGAGTGCGAAGATGAACGCGCTCGGGAGATACCGTTCCACGAGTGCGTTCAGCCCGCGAGAGATGGTGCGCATGAGATGTCCTCTGGCCGACGATATCAGAATGTGATGGGCGTCACGTTGTGTGGAAGCATCTCAAAGCCGATCCCTGCCCTGCAATGGAAGTCCTACAGGATGTTGAAGCGGGTTTTGTGGGATTCACAAGTCCGAATCGGATCCTCAGTCGCCCTTCCTGCGTGCTGCCAACTCGATTGCCCAGGCAAGGGCTATCAGACCGTCCAGGTCCCGCATGTTGGTGCCCGTGAGTTCTTCTAGGCGCGCAGCCCGGTACCGCAACGTGTTCGGGTGGCAGTGCAGGAATTCCGCAGCCGTGGAGAAGTTGAAGTGGTGGGCCGCGAGGGTCCGGAACGAATCCAAGAGCGTCGACCGGCTCGCTTCAGGGGCTGCCCACAGACGGTGGAAGCGTTCCATGTAGTGCCGCGTCAAGGGGCATTCTGAACTAGCCGCGATCCGCCATGAAACGTCGCTCAACGTATGGGTTCCAGGGTGCCGTGCGGGTGATGTGTCGGCCACTGCCCTAGCTGTTGTGGGTCATGAGGTTCTTGCCACGAGGCGCCGGCTGAGATGAGACGAGTGGGCCCCGCCCCGCAGGATGGAAGTTCCTCAACAACCCACCTGCCCGAAAAGACCCACTCATGACTCACGCTAACGCACCCCTGACCCCCACTGGCCGTCTCAGGATGGTCCACCGCCACCTGCACGACGGGATC
>NZ_JABFAZ010000045.1:0-1800 GCF_017168505.1 Micrococcus sp. KRD077
AGGGACAGCCGCCCGAGCATGCGCCGCAGGACGGCGACGACGCCCCGACCCCCCGCGTCATCGGCCTCGTGGCCGACCCGGGCACCCCGTGGGCGCTCGTGCGCCGCATCGCCGGGGACGTCGAGGACCGGCTCGACGAACGCCTGCGGCAGACCGGCGGCTGGCGGGTCGAGACCCGGCAGGAGTCGCTGCCGGTCGGTGCGACCGGGGGCATGGTCCTGGAGGAGCCGGTCCGCTCACTCGCGGACGGGCAGGGATGGGACACGGTGGTCGCCGTCGTCGACCTGCCCCGGTTCGACGACCGGCGCGGCGTGGTGGCGGACGTCGTGCCGCAGCTGCGGGTCGGTGTCGTGTGCGTCCCGGCGCTGGGGGTCATCACTCCGGCCCGCCGGCTGCGGGAGACGGTGCTGCGGATCGTCGAGCACATCGACACCGCCCCGCACGTGGACCCGCCGGACGGGGAGCTGGACGTGCAGTCCTCGGACGAGTCCGGCGAGGTGGAGGAGGACGGCGGCCCGTCCCCGGCGGACGAGCCCCCCGAGCCCGACACTGACGCGCTGCGGGGCATCGCCCCGCTGGTCGACGTCGACGCGGACGTGACCACGACCACCCGGATGGGCGGCGGGTCCCGGCGCACGTCCACGGTGTACGTGAAGGGCTGGGCGGGCACGCTGCGTCTGCTGGCCGGGATGGTGATGGCCAACCGGCCGCTGCTCATGCCGCGGGACATGACGTTCACGATCGCCTCGGCCAGCGCGGCCGGTGCCTACGGCGTGTTCTTCGGCTCCATCTGGGTGCTCTCCAGCGTGATGTCCCCGGTGCGGCTCGCGGCGGTCAGCGTGCTGTCCGTGGTGCTGCTGGTGGCGTGGCTGGTCACCACGAACGGCCTGTGGACGCACGGTGCGACCCACCGGCACAGCTCGCGGCTGGACAACCTCTCCACCGTGCTCACCGTCGGTCTGGCCTGCACCGTGGTCTACGTCCTGCTCTTCGTCACGCTGCTGCTGGTCGCGCTCATGATCATCCCCGTGGAGTATCTGGAGGAGGAGCTCGACCAGCCCGGCGGCGTGCGCGACTACGTGCGGCTCGTGTGGCTCGCGGCGTCGATGGGCACGATGGCCGGAGCCGTCGGCTCGAGCCTGGACGACTCCGACCGCATCCGGAACGCCACCTACTCCCTGCGGGAACGGCATCGGCGCTCGGAGCGGCACGAGGGCGACGGGGCCGCCGAGGGCCCGACGGCGGGGGAGACCATGTCTCGGGAATGAACGCGACCCCGCCCGACGTTGAATGTAACGAGTCAAGAAGAGTGCCTCGCGGGATCAGGCCCGCGGCCCGGCGCCCTTCAGGAAAAGTCCAGGAGCAGGCGATAGACATGATGCGACATCCCGTCCATTCCCACGGAATCACGCGCTGGGTCGATGACCAGCCCCGCCCCCGCGCGGCCGCCCCCGACATCAAGGAGCGCAGCATGCCCCTCCTCCGCCACGAGATCGGCGACGTCCTGCGCGACGTCCGGCAGCTCCAGGGCCGCACCTTGCGCGAGGTCTCGCACGACGCCCGTGTCTCGCTCGGCTACCTGTCGGAGGTGGAGCGCGGCCAGAAGGAGGCCTCCTCCGAGCTGCTGGCCTCGATCTGCCAGGCGCTGGACATCCCGCTGTCCTACCTGCTGCGGGAGGTCTCGGACCGGCTCGTGGAGCAGGAGGGCATGGTCGTCCCGGACACCCTGCCGGACGATCTCACGGACCCGAGCCTGGGCTCGCTGGCCGGCCGCTGACCCCGCCACCCCCACGGCCTGTC
>NZ_JABFAZ010000046.1:0-251 GCF_017168505.1 Micrococcus sp. KRD077
CCTGAGGCTTTCAGCTGCTCGACCAGGTCCTGGCCCGAGGGCTCGCCTGGGTTCTTCTCGTCGATCATGGTCATGATTCTTACCGTTCCTCTCGGTACGGCTTACACAGACCATCTGACACGCCCCACCCCGAAGACCGTGGAGTCCGAGGTCGGGCCGATCGAGCTGGACGTCCCGCGAGACCGGGGCGGGTCGTTCACCCCGCGCCTGGTGCCCAAGGGCCAGCGGCGCCTCGGGGGCCTGGATGACAT
>NZ_JABFAZ010000047.1:0-408 GCF_017168505.1 Micrococcus sp. KRD077
CCTACCAGCTCTACCAGTACGGCGAGAATCCCATCAGCAAGAAGGACGTCATGCTGCGCCACGCCATCCTCGCGCGCTTTCCGGCGGACTACGATGTGGAGATCAAGGGCGCCGACCTGCTCGGCTTCGGCGAGAAATTCCTGGTCGCCTACGGCAATCGGCGCTTCGTCGGCAAGGCCTTCGCCATGGACGACCAGGTCATCGAGCGCCTGGAGCGGAACCAGGGACGGACCAACCTGCCGCTGGTGAAGGTGTTCTACATCGCCGAACCCGGCCTCCTCTCCTCGCTGCTCAACCTCTCCCCGTTCCTGGATATCCAGAAGAACATGGTCGAGCTGAGCCTCCGGGAATACCGGAAGATCCAGTTGGTCCCCTTCGATCCGGACGCGAAGCGGAAACCGCGCGAGC
>NZ_JABFAZ010000048.1:0-606 GCF_017168505.1 Micrococcus sp. KRD077
GCTTATAAACCGAAAATGTTTTAATCATTGTTTCTATATTGTTAAAAAACACCAGTGTATAACGTTGATTATTAATTTGATCTTGTAAAATTCGGTATAACATTTTCTGAATCTTATTATTATTAAGTTTGAAATAACGATATTTAGGAACTGGAAGTGATTTTTTATGAAAGCGAGCTGGCAATTTAATTATATTTTCGTGGGGAATCTCTGACAGAAGTTGTTTCGGTGGTGTTGCTGTCATATAAATTGTTGCATGTTCAACTTTAGAAGATGACTTCAATGCTTGTTGTAGATTTTTATCCATTGATAAATGAAAGGCATCGACTTCATCAATAAAAATAGTATCAAAGTGCTGTTTGAATCGGTAAAGTTGATGCACTGTGCATACAACAAAATGCCCTTCAAATTGTTGTCTTGATTGCTGGTGTAGTATGTCTATATCTTCATTAAGAAATGCGTCTTTAATACGTTTACTAATTTCTACAACAACATCTACACGTGGTGACACAATAGCTATATTATCTCCCTGTATTCTTGCATATTGAATGCCTTGAAACATCATTTCTGTCTTACCTGCACCTGTTACGGCATATAACAAAATCG
>NZ_JABFAZ010000049.1:0-5426 GCF_017168505.1 Micrococcus sp. KRD077
AGATGTGTATAAGAGAAAGGCCGTCACCCGCCCCAGCGACCGCGACCGCCTCGCCCGCGTCGTCGACGCCGCGGGCGAGGAGACCGGCGCGATCACGGCCGAGTACGGCATCCTCACGCTCGCCGCCGTGGGCTTCGCGGGCGTGCTGGCCGTCGTGCTCACCAGCCCGGACGTGCAGTCGCTGCTCGTGGACCTCGTCACCGGGGCGCTCCAGCGTGACTGAGCACCCGGCCTCCGCCCCGCCGTCCGCGCGCCGCCCGGGCGCCCGGACGGCGGGGCGGCCCCGGGCGCTCCGGGGCGGCGAGACCGGGGCCGTCACCGCCGAGTACGCGGTGCTGCTGCCCGTGATCGCATTCGTGCTCGTATCCGTCCTGCTGGCCGGCGCCGCCGCGGTGCAGCAGGTGCGGGGTCAGGACGCGGCGGCGTCGGCCGCCCGCATCCTCGCCCGGGGCGACGACGAGGCGGCGGCCCGGGACGCGGTGGCGCGCATGGCCGGCGACGATGCCTCGCTCTCGCACACCGTCGAGGGCGGGTGGGTGACCGTCGAGGTCGTCCAGCCCGGCCCCGGGCCGCTCGCCTGGGCCGAGGTGCTCACCCTCACCGCGCACGCCGCCGCCCCCGACCAGCGGCCCGGAACGCCCGCCGCTTCGCCGGAGGACCGGTCATGACCCGCGGGAGGGCGCCCGCGCGGGGCGAACGAGGCTCGGGCACCGTGTCCGTCCTGGGCACGGCCGCCCTGGGGGCGGGGCTGCTGCTGGCGGTCGCGGCGCTGGGGCAGGCCTCGGTCACCGGCGCCCGGGCGGCCGGGGCCGCCGACCTGGCGGCGCTCGCCGCCTCCGACGCCCGGCGCGGGCTCTCCGACCATGAGCCGTGCGCGCTGGCCGGGCGGACCGCCGCACGCAACGGGGCCGCCGTCGTGGCGTGCGAGGTGCGCGAGGACGGGACCGTGCGCGTCGCGGTCGAGCTCGCCCGCGCCCCGCTGCCGGCGGCCACGGCCGATGCCGTCGCGGGTCCGCCGCGGTCTCAGGCCCCGGGCGCCGCGTCCGTGGCCCCGCCGGAGGACCCGCCGGAGGCGCCGCCGCCCGAGCCGTCGGTCGAGGCGTCCGCCGGGACGAGGTGATCGGCGTGGTCCATCAGGAACCGCAGGACGGTCAGCGCGCCGGCCTTGTCCAGTGGGCTGTTGCGGTTGCCGCACTTGGGGGACTGCACGCAGGACGGGCAGCCCTCCGCGCACTCGCAGGCCGCGATGGCCCCCGCCGTCGCCTCGACCCAGCGTCGCGCCTGCTCGAAGCCGCGTTCGGCGAAGCCCGCCCCGCCGGGCCGGCCGTCGTAGACGAACACGGCGGGGGAGCCGGTGTCCGGGTGCAGGACCATCGAGACGCCGCCGATGTCCCAGCGGTCGTTCGAGGCGACGAGCGGCATCATGCCGATCATCGCGTGCTCGGCCGCGTGCAGGGCGCCGGGCAGGCGGTCCGTGGTCAGACCCGCGGCGATGAGCTCGTCCGAGGCCGCCTGGAACCACACCGCCGAGGTGAACAGGTCCCGCGCCGGCAGGTCGAGGGGCTCCTCGCCGAGCACCTCCCCGGAGACCAGGGCCTTGCGCTGGAAGGACACCACCTGGGTGCGGACCTGCACGTCCCCGAGGCACCAGCGCAGGGTGCCCTCGCCCGCGTCCAGGCGGCGGTGCACCGCCACGATCTCGATCTCCGTGACGTCCCGGGCCTGCGTGGTGAAGTCCGGCCAGGCGCGCGTGACGACCACCGCGTGCGCGTCCTCGTCCAGCTCCTCCACGAGGTACGTGCGGTCCTGGTGCACGTACACCGCGCCGGGATGCGCCTGGTAATGGGTCTGGGGCGAGTCCATCGTGCCCAGCAGGGCGCCGGACTCGGCGTCGATGATGTCCATGGGGCCACCGCCGTCGTCCCGCAGGGAGACCATGCCGGCGGCGTGCTCGGGGTGCGTCCAGAACCAGCCGGCCGGCCGACGGCGCAGCAGCCCCTGATCGACCAGCACGTCCAGCAGGGCGCGCACGCGCTCCGGCTCCCCGAACCAGCCGAACGCCTCGGGCGTGATCGGCAGCTCCGCGGCGGCCGCGCACAGCTGCGGGCCGAGCAGGTGCGGGTTCTCCGGGTCCACCACGGTGTCCTCGACCCCCAGGTCGAACACGGCCTCCGGGTGGTCCACCACGAAGGTGTCCAGGGGGTCGTCCGAGGCCACGAAGAACGCGAGCGCGTCCTGGCCGCCGCGCCCGGCGCGGCCGATCTGCTGGAAGAACGACGCGCGGGTGCCCGGCCAGCCGGCCACCACCACCGCGTCCAGCCCCGCGACGTCGATGCCCATCTCCAGCGCCGGCGTCGAGGCCATGCCCAGCAGCCGACCCGAGCGCAGGTCCGCCTCCAGCTCCCGCCGCTCCTCGGGCAGGTAGCCCGAGCGGTAGGCCGCGATCCGGGTGCCGAGCCCCGGCTCGACCTCCTCGAGCTGCCGCTTGGCCGCGCTCGCGATGGCCTCGGCCCCGCGCCGCGAGCGGATGAACGCCAGCGTGCGGACCTGCT
Source organism: Micrococcus sp. KRD077 (assembly GCF_017168505.1). Lineage (NCBI taxonomy): Bacteria > Bacillati > Actinomycetota > Actinomycetes > Micrococcales > Micrococcaceae > Micrococcus > Micrococcus sp. KRD077. The sequence continues at coordinate 2,553 of NZ_JABFAZ010000049.1, forward strand.
GCAGGGCCAGGTCCGTGACCAGGTCGGCGGCGGCGGCCATCGCCGAGCGCCGGACGGGCGCGCCGTTCTCGCCCCGGCGGTCCGTCAGCTCGGGCTCCCAGAACGCCACGGTGACCGCCCCGTGCGGGGACGCGTCCTCCGTGACCGCCGCGGCCGGCGCCCCGATCAGCCGGGCGAAGTGCCCGGCCGGATCCGCCGACGTCGCCGACGCCCCGATGAACACGGTCTCCGGCCGGTCCCCGCGGTAGTGGGCGGCGATGCGCCGCAGCCGGCGCAGCAGGATGCCCACCTGCGAGCCGAAGACGCCCCGGTACGTGTGCGACTCGTCCACCACCACGAACGCCAGGTTCCGGAAGAACGTGGCCCACCGCTCGTGGTGCGGCAGGATCCCCACGTGGAGCATGTCCGGGTTGGTCATGAGCACGCTGGCGTGCTCGCGGGCCCAGATCCGGTCCTGCGGTGCGGTGTCGCCGTCGTAGGGGGCCGAGCGCAGCCCCGGGGCGCCGTCCCGCTCGAGGGCGCGCCAGGAGGTCAGCTGGTCCGCCGCGAGGGCCTTGGTGGGGGCGAGGTAGAGCGCGGTGGCCCGGGGGTCGGCGGCCAACCGGGTGCCGACCGCCAGCTGGTAGCCCAACGACTTGCCCGACGCCGTGCCCGTGGCGAGCACGGTGTGCGTCCCCGCGCCGGCCAGGGCCGCGGCCCGCACCTGGTGCAGCCACGGCCGCTCGACGCCGCGCGCCGCGAACGCCCTGACCAGGCCCTCCGGAGCGTCTGCGGGCCAGTCCGTGTGCCGGGCCTGCCGTGCGGGCAGCTCGGTGACGTGGCGGATCTGCTCGGGCAGCCCGGTCCGGCCCAGCGCCGCACGGAGTCCGGCCCCCGCCGGGGTGTCCGGGCACAGGTCCCCGGGTGCCGTGACGGACAGCCCGGCCACGACGTCGGCCACCACCTCACCGACGGGCTGCGGCTCCGGTCCGGAGGAGTCCGGGGCGGCGTCGTCGACGGGCGGCGCGGCGTCCGCCGTGCCGGGCGGCCCCCAGCCGCCCGCGGGATCCGCCCAGGGATCGTGCTCCGGCAGGTGGCCGGTCACGCCCCCATGGTGCCGGTGTGCTCGGCGGTGGGGTTGTCCTCGGCCAGGCCGCGACCCCAGATGGACACGGGGCCGAGGTCGGTCCAGGCCAGGTGGCGGTACAGCTTCTGGCCGTCCGGGGAGGCGACGAGCAGGCCGCGGCTGATCTCACCCTCGCTCATGACCTCGGAGGTGAGGTAGCGCATCACGAGGGAGCCGAGGCCGCGGCGACGGTGGTTCGGGGACGTCCAGATCCGGTCGTAGACGGCGGTGCCGTCCTCCTCGGTGACCCAGCCGAGGGCGGCGAGCTCCTCCTCGCCCTCGGGCGCGGTCGAGGCGCCGACGGCCAGGATGCGCAGGCGACGGCTGCCCTCCATCGGCTGGTCCACGCGGGCCTCATAGCCCTCGGGCAGCAGCGGGGGCTCCACGTCCTGCAGCTCGGGGTCCATGTCCATGGTCATGAAGCGCTCCGGCTCGGCCTGGGCCTTCAGACCCATGGCCTTGGGGTCCTCGCCGGCGTCGCCGAACACGGTGAGCAGGATCTGCTCCTGGTCCCGCACCGCCTCGCGCAGGTCCTCCAGCTCCGCGCGGGAGGGGTTCACCACCACGTGCTCCCACGTGGCCGGCACGTCCACCGTGGCGCGACCGGAGCCGCCGGGGATCATGTGGGCGGGGCGGGGGGTGCGCAGGGCCGCGCGTCGCCCCGCCTCCTGGCTCGTGCGGTAGCCGCGCGATCGCGACCAGGCCGCGAACCAGATGTCGACCAGTGCCGGATCCAGATGCTCAGTCATGTCTGAAGGGTAAGGCGTGAGGCCGGTGCGGGCCAGGCCCCGCCCGTCCCTCACGGCCGTCACGTCCGGGGTCGCGCACTAGCCTGGACCTCGATGAGCACCGCCGCCCTCTCCCGCATCGCGCTGTACTACCGGTTCACCCCGCTCGCCGACCCCGAGGCGGTGCGGCTGTGGCAGCGCACGCTCGCCGCGTCCCTCGGCCTGACCGGCCGGATCATCGTGTCGCCGCAGGGGATCAACGGGACCGTCGGCGGGCCGGTCGACGCGGTCAAGCGCTACGTGCGCGGCACGCGGGAGCATCCGGCGTTCCGGGACCTCGAGGTGAAGTGGTCGGACGGCTCGGCGGCGGACTTCCCCCGCCTCTCCGTCAAGCTCAAGCCCGAGCTCGTCGCGTTCGGGGCCCCCGAGCGCGTCACCGTGGACGCGGACGGGGTCGTCGGCACGGGGGAGCGGCTCACCCCCGCTCAGGTGGACGCGCTCGTCGCCGAGCGCGCCGGCAGCGCGAACCCCGTGCGCTTCCTCGACGGCCGCAACACGGTGGAGGCGGCCATCGGCCGCTTCGACGGGGCCGTGGTCCCGGACGCGCACACCACCCGCGACCTGCTCGCCGCCGTCGACTCCGGGGCCCTGGACCACCTCAAGGACGCGCCACTGATCACCTACTGCACGGGCGGCGTGCGCTGCGAGGTCCTCTCCGCCCTGCTCAAGGACCGCGGCTTCGCTGAGGTCTACCAGCTCGACGGCGGCATCGTCCGCTACGGCGAGGCCCGCGGCGACGCCGGACTGTGGCGGGGCGAGCTGGCCGTGTTCGACCGACGCCTGTCCACCCGCTTCACCGCCGACGCCGAGACCATCGGCCGGTGCGTCACGTGCGAGGCCCCGACCTCGGCGCTGCGCAACTGCGCCGACCCGGCCTGCACCACGCTCGAGGTCCGCTGTGCGGCCTGCGCCGTCGACGACCCCGAGCGCCGCTGCCCCGTCTGCGTCCACCACCCCCACCCCGCCGAGAGGACCGAGGCA
>NZ_JABFAZ010000005.1:0-33188 GCF_017168505.1 Micrococcus sp. KRD077
CCCTGAGGCTTTCAGCTGCTCGACCAGGTCCTGGCCCGAGGGCTCGCCTGGGTTCTTCTCGTCGATCATGGTCATGATTCTTACCGTTCCTCTCGGTACGGCTTACACAGACCATCTGACACGCCCGAGTGGGCCTCTCCCGCAGGATGGAAGTTCCTACACCACCGACCTGCCAGAAGAGACCCGCTCATGACTCACGCTAACGCACCCCTGACTCCCACCGGCCGTCTCAGGATGGTCCACCGCCACCTGCACCCGGCGACCCCGCCGACCGCCCGGGAGGCCGCCAAGGCCCGACGCCGGGTGGACCTGCTCGCGGCCGCGGCGCGACTGTTCGCGGCCCGGGGCTTCGACGCGGTCCGCCTCGAGGACATCGGCGCCGCGGTCGGGATCAGCGGCCCCGCCATCTACCGCCACTTCGCCGGCAAGGCCGCCGTGCTCACGGCGATCCTCGACACGGCCTCGCAGGACCTGCTCGACGGCGGGCTGGCCGCCGAGGCGCAGCACGCGCCGGGGGCGGAGACCCTGCGGGCCCTCATCGGCTTCCAGGCGGACTTCGCCCTCGCCCAGCGCGACGTGATCCGCGTGCAGGACCGCGACATGTCCGCCCTGCCCGACGGCGCGCGCACGGCCATCACGCGCACCCAGCGCGCCTACATCGACGTGTGGGCGCGCCAGCTGCAGGTCGTCCACCCCCGCGAGGACCAGGCCACCGCCGTGTTCCGCGCCCAGGCCGTGCTGGGCCTGCTCAACTCCACCCCCCGCTCGGTGCGGCGCACCGCGGCCGACCGCGCGGCCCGCCGCGCGACCCTCGTGGCCATGGCCTGGGCCGCGGCCACGGCCCCCGGGCCGCTGCCCGGCGAGGACTGAGCGGGCGGCACCGGCCCGGCGGGCCGACGTCGTGCCCGGTGGTACGGTGGCCGGTACCCGCGACGGCGACGCCGTCGAACCCCGCCCCGAGAGGTCCACCGCCGTGCTTCTTCGTGACGTCCGACCCGAGGATCTGGACGAGTTCTTCCTCCACCAGCAGGACGAGCAGGCCAACCTGATGTCCGCCTTCGCCCCCCGCAACCCCCGGGACCGCGGTGTCTTCGACTACCACTGGGCCCACCTGCTCGGGGACGAGGACACCGTCGTGCGGACCATCGAGCACGAGGGCCGCGCCGTGGGTGCGCTCGTGTGCACCCAGCAGGACGGCGTGGGCGAGCTGTCCTTCTGGACCGCGCAGGACTACTGGGGCCTGGGGCTGACGACCGCGGCCGTGGACCGGTTCCTGGAGGAGCACACCGCCCGCCCGCTGCGGGCGCACGTGCCCGAGGACAATGTGGGCTCCGTGAAGGTGCTCTCCCGCCGCGGCTTCGAGACCGTCGGCGAGGAGAAGGTCTTCTCCAACGCCCGTGCCGAGGTCATCACCGAGCTCGTGATGGAGCTGCCCGCCGCCGACTGAGCGCGCCCCGCGGCCCCCGCCGTGCCGGCGGCCGCACCGGCCTGCCACGACGACGGCCCCGCCTCCCGGTGCCCGGGTGGCGGGGCCGCGGCGCGTCCGGGGCCGTCAGACCATGGTCAGGGTCAGACCCGGGCGGCGCAGGATCGCGCCGACGTCCGCGAGGAAGCGCGAGCCCTGCTCGCCGTCCACGAAGCGGTGGTCGAACGAGAGGGACAGCGTCATGACGTCCCGCAGGGCGATCTCGCCGCGATGCTCCCACGGCATCCTCCGGACCTGGCCGATCGCGATGATCGCCCCCTCACCCGGGTTGATGATCGGGGTGCCCGCGTCCACGCCGAACACCCCGACGTTCGTGAGCGTGAAGGTGCCGCCGGCCAGATCCGCCGGGGACAGCCGCCCCTCGCGGGCGAGGCCCGTGAGATCGCGGATGGCGTCGGCCAGCTCCCTCAGGCTCATCGCCTGGGCGTCCTTGACGTTCGGCACCATCAGCCCGCGGGGGGTGGCGGCGGCGAAACCGAGGTTCACGAAGTTCTGCTGGACGATCGTCCCGGCGGCCTCGTCCCACCGGGCGTTGACGTCCGGGGTGCGCTCCATCGCCACGAGGCACGCCTTGGCGGCGAGCGTCATGGGCGTGAGCTTGACGTCCCGGAACTCGCGGGAGGCCTTGAGCTCGGCGAGCAGCTCCATGGTCTCGGTGACGTCCACCTGCAGGAACTCGGTCACGTGCGGGGCGGTGAACGCGGACTGCACCATGGCCGCCGCGGTCGCCTTGCGCACGCCCTTGACCGGCACGGCCTCGGTGCGCGGGCGGCCACCCAGGGTGCGGACGCCCCCGGTCGAGCCCGACTCGGCGCCGGACTGCGGCGGCGCCGCCGCGGCCGCGGGCTGCCCGCCCCCGGCCAGGAACGCCTCGACGTCCGCGCGGGTGATGACCCCGCCCACACCCGTGCCGGTGACCTGCTCCAGATCCACGCCCGCGCGGCGCGCGTACAGGCGCACGGGCGGAGTGCACCGGGGTCGCTCGCCCGGGGCCGGCTCGTGGGCCGCGTCCGCGCGGTCCGGCTCGGCGGCCTCGGGCTGCGGGCGCCCGGCGCCGGCGGGGGCCGCCTCCGACGTGGACGGCGCCTGTCCGCGGGCGGGCTCGCCCGCCGGGGCGGCCGACGTCGCCGGGGCCGCGGAGCCGCGCCGCGCACGGCGGCCGGGCTTGCCGGTGTCCGGCGCGGCGCCGTAGCCGACGAGGGTGGGCACGCGGCCGTCACCCTCGGCGGGCCCGCCGACGTCGGGCTCGGCGCCCTCGAGGGTGAAGGTCACCAGGGGCGCACCGACCTCGAGGGTCTCACCCTCGGCGCCGTGCAGGGCCGCGACGACGCCCGCGAACGGGCTCGAGACCTCGACCACGGCCTTGGCCGTCTCGACGTCGGCGAGCACCTGGTTCACGCTCACCGCGTCGCCCTCGGCCACGCGCCACGTCACGATCTCGGACTCGGTCAGGCCCTCGCCGAGGTCGGGCAGGCGGAAGGTCTTCTGGCTCATCGGGTCTCCTCCCCGGCGTTCTGGGCCGCGAGGAACTGCTCGGCGGTCTCGGGGGCGGCGAACGCGTCCACGGAGTCCAGCGAATTCGGTCGGCCCAGAGCACGGTCCAGGCCGTCGAGGATGCGGTCGAGGTCCGGCAGGTGCAGGTGCTCGAGCTTGGACGGCGGGTAGGGCACGTCCATGCCGGTGACGCGCACCGGCGGGGCCTCGAGCCAGTGGAACGCGCGCTCGGCCACCGTGGCCACGAGCTCGGCGCCGAGGCCGCCGGTGCGGGAGGCCTCGTGCGCCACGACGAGCCGGCCGGTGCGCCGCACCGAGGACTCGACGAGGCCGGTGTCCAGCGGGGACAGGCTGCGCAGGTCGACCACCTCGACCTCGACGCCCTCCTCGGCCGCCACCTCGGCGGCCTGCAGGGCGGTCTTCACGAGCGGGCCGTAGGCCACGAGCGTGGCGTCACGGCCCTCGCGCAGGATGCGGGCCGGGCTCATCGGCGGGATCGCGACGTCCAGGTCCACGTCGCCCTTGTCGTGGTAGCGACGCTTGGGCTCGAGGTAGACCACCGGGTCCTCCGAGGCGATCGCGGCGCGGATGAGGTCGTACCCCTCCTGTGGGGAGGACGGGGAGACCACGCGCAGGCCCGCGGTGTGCAGGAAGTAGGCCTCGGGCGACTCGGAGTGGTGCTCCGGGGAGCCGATGCCGCCGCCGAAGGGGATGCGGATGGTGACCGGCATCGGCACGGCGCCGCGGGTGCGGGCACGCAGCTTGGCCAGGTTCGCCACGATCTGGTCGAACGCCGGGTACACGAAGCCGTCGAACTGGATCTCGACGACGGGCCGGTAGCCGCGCATCGCCAGGCCGATGGCCGTGCCCACGATGCCGGACTCGGCCAGCGGGGTGTCGAGCACCCGGTCCTCGCCGAACTCGGCCTGCAGGCCGTCGGTGATGCGGAACACGCCGCCGAGGGCGCCGATGTCCTCGCCCATGAGCAGGACCTTGGGGTCGTCGGCCAGGGCACGCTGCAGGCCGCGGTTGATCGCCCGGCCGAAGGTCATGCGCTCGCTCACGCGCCCGCCTCCTCGTCGCCGAACTGCTGCAGGTAGAGGGCGTGCTCGCGGCGCTGCCGCTCGAGCTCCTGGTGGGGCTCGGCGTAGATCTCGTCGAAGAGCCTGTCCGCGCCGTCCTCCTCGAGCGCCTCGAGGGCGCGGCGGACCTCTGCCGCCAGCTCGTCGGCCTCGGCCTGGGCCTGCGCGAGCACGGCGTCCACGTCCACGTCGAGGGTGCGCAGGTGCGCCTCCACGCGGGTCAGCGGGTCACGGGCCTTCCAGGCCTCGAGCTCGGCGTCGTCCCGATAGCGGGTGGGGTCGTCCGCGGTGGTGTGCGGACCCATGCGGTAGGTGACGGCCTCGATGAAGGTGGGGCCGCCCCCGTCGGCCGCGCGCTCGACGGCGGCGCGGGTCGCGGCGAGCACGGCCAGGACGTCGTTGCCGTCCACGCGCATCGACGGGATGCCGAAGCCCCACGGGCGGTCCGCGATGCTGCGGCGGGTCTGCAGGCGCACGGGCTCGGAGATGGCCCAGTGGTTGTTCTGGCAGAAGAACACCACGGGCGACTGGTACGAGGCGCTGAAGACCATGGCCTCGTTGACGTCCCCCTGGCTCGTGGCGCCGTCGCCGAAGTAGACGATCGTGGCCACGTCCGCCTGGTCCCGCTGGACGCCCATCGCGTAGCCGACGGCGTGCAGGGCCTGCGCGCCGATGATGATCTGCTGGGTGGCCACCCGCGTCTCGTTCGGGTCCCAGCTCGAGAACGTGGAGCCGCGCCACACCCGCAGCAGGTCCAGCGCGGGGACGCCGCGGAGCAGTGCCACGCCGTTCTCACGGTAGGACGGGAAGACGAAGTCGTCCGGGCGCAGCGCGACCGCGGAGCCCACCTGGGCGGCCTCCTGGCCCAGCAGCGGGGGCCACAGGGCGAGCTCGCCCTGACGCTGCAGGTGCGTGGCTTCGACGTCGAGGCGCCGGACCACGGCCATCTGACGGTACAGCGCGGCGAGGGCGTCGGCGTCGACGTCCTCGATCCACGGGTCGAGCTCCGGCTGCGGACGGCGGCGGCCCTCCGTGTCGAGCACCTGGAGCATCACGGCCTCGGCCGGGCCCGCCGGGGGCGGAGAGCCGGCGGACTGTCCGCCGGTGGGACGGGTGTGGTCCACGAGGGTCACTGGACTGCCTTCCGATCGACGCCCACGGTGCGGGGCGAGGGAGTTGTACGCATGCGCGAGCAGGGGTGGAGCGCGCGGCGTCTCGGTGGTGCGATTGTACTCACGTGAGTGTGATCTGCGCCACTCTGCCCGGGGCCGCCGCGCGAGGGCCGGGTGTCAGGCGCGGCGCAGCAGCACGTCGACGGCGGCGTCGAGGTAGGCGTCGACCTGGCCCTCCTCGTAGCCGGCGGCACCCTCGGCCTCGCCGAACGACGCGCGGCGCACGTCGTCCGCGGTCAGCCCGCCCTCGGCGCCGGGATCCGTCGAGTCCTCCGCACCGGCCAGGGTGACGCGCAGACGGTCCACGAGCGCGTCCACCTGGTCCACGTCGTAGCTCACGGCGTCCGCGCGGGAGGGGCGGCGGAAGCGCTCCGCCGGGGCCCGATCGGCGCGGGCCACGAGTTCGGCCACGCGCTCCTCGAGGTCCGCGGCCCAGTCCTCGTCCCCGCGCTCGGCGACGAAGGCCTGACGCTCGGCGGCGGCCAGCTCCTCCTCCAGACGGTCCAGCTCGTCGTCCACCTCGTCGGTGGCGTAGCCGCCGTTGACGGTCGCGAAGCGGGCCTGGCGCACCTCCTCCGCCGTCAGCGGGGCACCGCCGTCGCGCGCCTCACGGGCACGCGCCATGAAGGCGTCCACGTGGGTGGTCTCGTAGCCGATCTCGTCCTGCTCGACGAGCTCGAAGACCGGCTCGGCGTCCGGGGTGGTGCGGGGGGTCATGGGCGTCTCCTGCGGTGTGGGTCCCGGACGTGCCGGGTCGAGGGGTGGATCAGGTCAGGGGCAGCGCCAGCACGGTGTAGGCCACCGGCGCGGCGAACACGAGGGAGTCCAGGCGGTCCATCACGCCGCCGTGGCCGGGCAGGGCGGAGGACATGTCCTTGATGCCGAGCTCACGCTTGACCATGGACTCGGAGAAGTCCCCCGAGGTGGCGGCGGCGACGGTGGTCACGCCGAGGACGGCGCCGACCCACCACGGCTGGCCGACCAGCAGGGGGACGGCGACGACGCCCACCAGCACCGAGCCCGCCAGGGAGCCGGCCAGGCCCTCCCAGGACTTCTTGGGGCTGATGCGCGGGGCGATCGGGGTGCGGCCGAAGCGGTAGCCCACGATGTAGCCGAACGTGTCGTTGGAGACCACCATCAGCAGCAGGACCGCCACCATGCGGTGCCCCAGCGGCTCGTCCAGGAGCGCCGCGGCGAAGGAGAGCAGGAACGGCGCCCACAGCACGATGAACACGCCCGCGAGCATGAACTGGCCCGCCGGACGCCGCCGCGTCAGCGCCGTCCACACGGCCACCAGCGCCAGGCATGCCACCAGGGCGATGAACAGCGCGGGCACCCCCCACCGCCACGCGGTGAGCGGCAGGACCGCCGCGGCCACCCAGAGCGGGGGCCGCGGCACGTCCAGGCCGATGCCGCGCACCGCCGTCGCGATCTCGGACACCGCGCCGACCAGCAGGGCGACCACGAGGAGGACCAGCAGCCAGTCGAGCCAGAAGAGGCCGACCAGGGCCGTCGCCAGCAGCCCCACCCCCACGAGGACGGCGGACTTGAGGTCGCGGCCGCCGCGCGGGGGTGCGGGCGAGGTGGACACGGCGGAGGTCATGGGGCGAGCGCGGACGGCGGGAGGCTCAGACCTCCAGCAGCTCCTGCTCCTTGTTCTTGGCCATCTCGTCGATGAGCTCGACGTGGCGTTTGGTGAGCGCGTCCAGCTCCTTCTCGCCGCGGGCACCCTCGTCCTCGCCGACCTCGCCGTCCTTGACGGCCTTGTCCATGGCCTCCTTGGCCTTGCGGCGGGCATTGCGCACGGAGATCTTGTGCTCCTCCGCCTTGGACTTGACCAGCTTCACGTACTCCTTGCGGCGCTCCTCGGTCAGCTCCGGCATCACGATGCGGATGACCTTGCCGTCGTTGGACGGGTTCGCGCCGACCTCGGACTCGGACAGCGCCTTCTCGATGTTGCGCAGGGCCGACTGGTCGAACGGGGTGATGAGCAGCGTGCGGGCGTCCGTGGTGGTGAAGGACGCCAGCTGCTGCAGCGGGGTGAACGAGCCGTAGTAGTCAACCATCACCTTGGAGTAGAGGCCCGGGTTGGCGCGGCCCGTGCGCACGGAGGCGAAGTCCTCACGCGTGGCCTCGATGGTGCGGTCCATCTGCTCTTCGGCGGACTGCAGGGTCTCCTGGATCACGGTGTCTCCTCGGTGTGGTGGAACAGGTCTGCCGCCATCCTACGCGGCGCGCCTCAGACGGTGACGGTGGTGCCGATCGGCTCGCCGAGCAGGGCGCGGGTCACGTTGCCCGGGCCCTCCATGCCGAACACGCGCATGTCCAGGTCGTTGTCCTTGCACATGGTCATGGCGGTCAGGTCCATCACGCGGATGTTCCGCAGCAGCGCCTCGTCGTAGGTCAGGTGCGTGAGACGCTCGGCGGTGGGGTCCTTCTTGGGGTCCGCGGTGTAGACGCCGTCCACGCCGGACTTGGCCATCAGGACCTCGTCCGCCCCGACCTCGAGGGCACGCTGGGCCGCCACGGTGTCCGTGGAGAAGTAGGGCAGGCCGGTGCCTGCGCCGAAGATCACGACGCGGCCCTTCTGCATGTGGCGGATGGCGCGCAGCGGGATGTAGGACTCCGCCACCTGCTCCATGTGGATGGCGGACTGCACGCGCGTGGTGACCCCGGCCTGGATGAGGAAGTCCTGCAGGGCCAGGCAGTTCATCACGGTGCCGAGCATGCCCATGTAGTCGGCCCGACGGCGGTCCATCCCGTTCTCGGACAGCTCGGCGCCACGGAAGAAGTTGCCGCCGCCGACGACGATCGCGATCTCCACCTGGTCCGCCGCGGCGGCGATCTGCTCGGCGATGCCGCGGACGGTCTCCGGGTCCACGCCGATCTTGCCGCCGCCGAACACCTCGCCCGAGAGCTTGAGCAGCACGCGACGGCGGCCGGTGTCGTCCGAGGTCTGCGGGGCGTGGGCGGTGGTCGGGTCCTCGGGGGCGCGGTTCGTCTCCATGGGAAGCATCTCCTGGTCGGTGGGGGGTCGGGCCGGGGACGGCCGTCCCGGGGGCGGACACGCGGACGGGGTGGCCGCCCGGTCGGGGCGGCCACCCCGTCATGCGATGGTCGTCGGCGCCATCCGGCGCCGGAGTGGACCTCGGGTCGCTCCCGATCCTACGCCCCCGCGGGGCGTGGACCGGGAGCGGCCGGTCCGGGTGCGGCGGTCAGTTGCCGACGCGGAAGCGGGCGAACCCGGTGACGTTGGTGCCGGCGTCGGAGGCGACCTTGCCGACGGTCTGCTTCGGGTCCTTCGCGAACGGCTGGTCCACGAGCACGATCTCCTTGAAGAAGCCGGTCAGGCGGCCCTCCACGATCTTCGGCAGGGCCTGCTCCGGCTTGCCCTCGGCACGGGCGGTCTCATCGGCGATGCGACGCTCGTTCTCGACGGTCTCGGCCGGCACGTCCTCACGGGTGAGGTACGTGGGCGAGTAGGCCGCGACGTGCACGGCGATGTCGTGCGCGGCGGTCTTGGCCTCGGCGGAGTCGGCGTCCACGGCGAGGAGCACGCCCACCTGGGCCGGCAGGTCCTTGGAGGTCTTGTGCAGGTAGGCGTCCACGTAGGCGCCCTCCACGCGGGCCAGGCGGCGCACGGCCACCTTCTCGCCCAGCAGGGCGCCCTCCTCGGTCACGTAGTCGCCCAGGGTGCGGCCCTCGTGCTCGGAGGCCAGCAGGCCGTCGACGTCGGTGGCGCCGGAGGCGACGGCGGCGCGCAGCACCACGTCGCCCAGGGCGATGAACTTGTCGGCCTTGGCCACGAAGTCGGTCTCGCAGTTGAGCTCGATCATGACGCCGACGCCGTTCTCGACGGTCGCGGCCACGAGGCCCTCGGCGGCCGAGCGGCCCTCGCGCTTGGTGGCGCCCTTGAGGCCCTTCACGCGGATGATCTCGATGGCCTTCTCGGCGTCGCCGTCGGCCTCGTCCAGAGCCTTCTTCACGTCCATCATGCCGGCGCCGGTGCGCTCGCGCAGGGCCTTGATGTCAGCAGCGGTGTAGTTCGCCATGCTCGTTCGGTCCTTCCCGTGGTGTGGGTTGTGCGGGATGTTCGGGGTCTGATCCGGTCCGTCGGCCCGGCCGGGTGAGGCCGGGCCGACGGACCGGCCGGGATCACTCGCCCTGCGGGGCGGCCTCGGCGGCGGGGGCCTCGGCCCGCTCGGCCGGCGCCTCGGCAGCGGGGGCCTCGGCCTGCTCGGCCGGTGCCTCGGCGGCGGGGGCCTCGGTCTGCTCGGCCTGCTGGACGTTGTGCTGCTCGAGCAGCTCGCGCTCCCACTCGGCCATCGGCTCGGCGGCCGCCTGGCCGGACTTGCCGCCCTGGCGGGCGATCAGGCCCTCGGCGACCGCGTCCGCGACCACGCGGGTCAGCAGGTTCACGGAGCGGATGGCGTCGTCGTTGCCCGGGATCGGGTAGGCGACCTCGTCCGGATCGCAGTTGGTGTCCAGGATGGCGACGACCGGGATGCCGAGCTTCTGGGCCTCGTCGACGGCCAGGTGCTCCTTCTTGGTGTCCACGACCCACACGGCGGAGGGGGTCTTGGCCATGTTGCGGATGCCGCCGAGGTTGGCCTGCAGCTTCTCGAGCTCACGGTTGAGCAGCAGCAGCTCCTTCTTGGTGAACTGCGAGCCGGCCACGTCCTCGAAGTCGATCTCCTCGAGCTCCTTCATGCGCTGCACGCGCTTGGAGACGGTGGAGAAGTTGGTCAGCATGCCGCCGAGCCAGCGGTGGTTCACGTAGGGCATGCCCACGCGGCCGGCCTGCTCCGCGATGGCCTCCTGGGCCTGCTTCTTGGTGCCGACGAACAGGATGGTGCCGCCGTGGGCGACGGTCTCCTTGACGAACTCGTAGGCGCGGTCGATGTAGGACAGCGACTGCTGGAGGTCGATGATGTAGATGCCGTTGCGCTCGGTGAAGATGAAGCGCTTCATCTTGGGGTTCCAGCGGCGGGTCTGGTGGCCGAAGTGGACACCGGAGTCGAGGAGCTGGCGCATGGTCACGACGGGCATGACGTTCCCTTCTGTGGCAGCCGTGACACCCCGCGCTTCACGCGCGGGCGGTCTGCCGGTCGATTTCTTGACGGTTGGCGGCCGGCCCGGTCGGGCGGCCCCTGGCATCACGACGGCGGGCTGCCGGGCCCCACGAGCACCCGCGCCGACGCCCTCTCCAGGAGGACGGCGGGGACGGGACCGAGCGTGGGGGCTGGGCCGCTGGAGCGACCCACCGCGATGCGCGGAGTCGGTGTCCGGGGCATAGCACTGGGCCGGCCACAGGACACCGCTGAGGTGAATCCTACCCCAGGTGGGCGACCGCTCCCATCGCCGACTCCTGCACAGGGACCGGTGCGGCGGGCGCTCTCCACGATCGCACTGCGGGCCCGCCACGCGGCCGCCCGGGACGCCAGGCTGTCGCCATGACCCCACGCACCCACCTCCCCCGTCCGCTCCCGCGCCCGCACATCGCGGGGTGCGTCGCGGCGGCCCTGCTCGCCTGGCTCGTCCTCGCCTCGGGGGTGGGCGGCCTCGACGCCGTGCCGCGGGCCACGTCCGCACCGTCGGGGCGCGACGCGCTGCTGCTCGTCGCGGCGTCCCCGGCAGGTCCGGGATCGACGGCCGCGCCGGTCGCGTGGCACGCGCCCGTGGCCGGCGCCGCCCCGGATGACGTGCTCCGCGCGTTCGTCGCGCCCGAGCGACCGTGGGGTCGGGGGCACCGGGGCGTGGACCTCGCCGTGCCGTCCGGCGCAGCGATCCGGGCACCGGCGGCGGGCCGAGTCGTGTTCGCCGGGGTCGTGGTCGACCGCCCCGTGCTGACCCTCGAGCACGAGGACGGGACCCGCAGCTCGCTCGAGCCGGTGGAGGCGGATGTCGCCGTGGGGGCCGTCGTCGCCGCAGGCGACCCGGTGGGGCGACTGGCCGGGGCGCCACCCCACTGCACGCGGGCGTGCGTGCACTGGGGCGTGCGGGAGCCCGACGGCTGGCGGGTGGGGGACGCGGCCTTCGATCGCTACCTCGACCCGCTGGTGCTCATCGGCTGGAGCGGTCCGTCCGTGCTCTGGCCGCACGCCGCGCCGCACCCAGCGCGGCCGTGAGGTCCAGGAGTCGGCGAGCGGACTCGTCCCAGCTGAACCGGGCCGCCTGAGCGACGCTCGCCCGGGAGGCCGCGGCGAACTCGGCGGGGTCCTCGAGCTCCCGCACACGGGCCGCGAGCGCGGCCGCCCGGTCCCCCTCGAGCGGGACACCCCGGAAGGACGGGGTGCCCGCGCCGGCGATCTCGCGGAAGATCGGCAGGTCCGAGCACACCACCGGCGTGCCATGGGCCATCGCCTCGGCCACGGGCAGGCCGAAGCCCTCGGCGCGGGAGAGGGTGACGGCCGCGGTGGCCCGGCGGAGCAGGCGCACGTACTCGGCCTCGTCGGTGCCGTCGTGGAAGACCACGTCCGCGCCGGCGGCCCCCGCGGCGGCGCGGCGCGCGGCCAGCCGGGCCTCGAGCTGCCCGCGGCGCTCCGGGCTGATGCGGGAGAGCAGGTACAGCGCGTAGCCCGGCAGCAGGGGCGCGGCCGCCACGAGGGACTCGACGTCCTTGTAGTCCATGAACGAGCCCATGTAGAGCAGCGTGCGGTCCGGGGTCTCGTCCGGGTCACGCGGCTCCGGTACCGTCTGCGCCGCATTGGCGATGACGTGGACCGGACGCCGGGTGAGGCGGTGCCGGTCGATGAGCTCCGCCGTCGTCCGGGAGACCGTGGCGACCGCGTCCGCGCGGTCGAGCAGGAGCCGCTGCGGGGTCTTGGTCAGGTGGTAGGCCCGCCACAGCCAGCGGATCGGCTCGGGCAGGTTCCGCGGCGGGGTGCGGTGCTCGTAGTAGATGAGGTCGTGGAGCGTGAGGATCAGCGCGTAGTCCCGCCCCCACGACCCCATGGTCTGCATGGGCGAGAAGACGACGTCCGGTCGCAGGCGCGCGACCTGACGGGCCACGAACGGCTCGCGTGGGGAGGTGGGGCCGGAGACGAGGTGCCACGGCACGCCGTCCGGGAGCAGGGCCAGCTGTCGTTCGTCCGAGATCAGCATCGCGACTTCGACCTCGACGTCGGCCCCCTCCGGGCCCGGCGCGTCGGTCCGGCGGGCGACCGCCTCGATGAGGCTCGCGCCGTAGCGGGAGATGCCGTCGTGGAAGTCGGTGCGGGTGTAGCGGGCGTCCATCAGCAGGCGCAGGGGGCGGGAGGGGCTCACCCGCACCACGCTAGCGCCGCGCCGGAGAGGGGCGGGGACAGCCGCGCACGGTAGGTGCCGACCGGGGCGCGTCGAGCGCCGATCGGCCACCTGGACGTCATCCGAATTTCTGATTGCGTTTCGATAACGATCGTGTATCTTGATCACGGATCGGTTACAGCCGATCCGCCACACCGGGGCTTCCTCCGCGTCCTCGCGTACCCGGTCATCCGCACTGCTCGTCAACTCGCACCCGCGGTCCGGCCTCGTTCCGGGCATCGCCCGGAGGCACCGCCCTCATGGGCCGCAGGTCCTGTCCGGGAAGAAGATCCGATGTCCGTGACCTCCTCGCACGCCGCTGTGCGTCGCGCCCCCCGCACCGCCGCCGCCTCCGTGGCCCTCGCCCTGGGCGCCGCCGCCCTGACCGGCGTCGGCACCGTGTCCGTCGCCGAGACCGCCCAGGCCGCCGAGACCGCCTACACCGTCCGCTCCGGCGACGGCTGGTGGATCATCGCCCAGCGCACCGGCGTCTCCATGTCCAGGTTGCAGTCGCTCAACGGCATGACCGCCGCGACCGTGCTGCATCCCGGCATGGTCCTCAAGACCTCCGGCACTGCCACCCCGACCCCGGCCCCGGCGCCGTCCACCTCGGGCTCGACCTACACCGTGCTGGCCGGCGACGGCTGGTGGATCATCTCCTACCGCACGGGGGTGTCCGCCTCGATCCTGCAGTCCATCAACGGCATGAGCTCCTCGACCATGCTCCACCCGGGGATGGTCCTGAAGACCACCTCGGTCTCCAACTCCAGCGCCCCCGCCCCTGCGCCGGCGCCCGCGTCCAAGCAGGCTGCCGTCGACTACGTGCGCTCCGCCGTCCGGAACCCGTCCTCCTATTACGTGTGGGGCGGCAACGGCCCCTCCGGCTTCGACTGCTCCGGCCTCACCCAGCAGGCCATGGCCCGGGCCGGCATCTCCATCCCGCGCCGCGCCGGCGACCAGTACCTCGCCGCGAAGTCCTACGTGCCGATCTCCCAGGCCCAGCCCGGCGACCTCGTGTTCTATGCGAACCAGTCCACCGGCCGCATCTACCACACGGCCATGTACATGGGCGGCGGCCAGCTCGCCCACGCCCTCAACGAGGACGCGGGCCTGGTGTTCACCTCCACGACGATCATGAAGTCCGACATGCTCGCGGTGGCCGCCCGCTACTGAGCACCGGCACGACGACGGCCCCCGGCCCGCGCCATACCGCGCGGCCGGGGGCCGTTTTCTGTAGGGCGTGCGGGACTTGAACCCGCGACCCAGGGATTATGAGTCCCCTGCTCTGACCGACTGAGCTAACGCCCCTCCCCCGCGGCATCGCGCGGGACCCGCCCATCCTACCGACAGGGCTCAGAGCATCGCGCGGACCTCGGCGGCCGTCGCGCCGCGGTAGAGGCGCTCGAAGATGTCCACCGTCTTCTGGGCGGAATGATGCAGGGCCTTCGCGTGGGACGCCTCGCCCATGGCGGCGCGGTCCGCGTCCGAGAGGTCGAGGATCCGGGCGATCCGATCGGCCAGGGCCACGTGGTCCCCGGGCGGGAAGAGGTGGCCGTTGACGCCCTCGTCCACGAGGTGGGGCAACGCGAGGGCGTCCGCGAGGACCACCGGGGTGGACGCGCTGAGCGCCTCGAGGGTCACGAGGGACTGCAGCTCCGCCGTGCCCGGCTGGCAGAACACGTCGGCGCGCAGGTAGGCCGCCCGCAGCTCCTCCTCGGAGACGTGGCCGCGCAGCAGGACGCGGTCGGCCACCCCCTCCTCGTCCACCGTGGCACGGATGCGGTCGCGCTGCTCGCCGTCGCCGACGATCTCGGCGTGCACGTCCAGGTCGGGGCGGGTGCGGGCCAGGTGCGCGATCGCACGGATCAGCACCTCCACGTTCTTCTCCACGGCCAGCCGCCCCACGAAGAGCACGACCGGATGGCCGGGATGGTCCACCCTCTCCCCCGGCTGCAGCTCGTAGGCGCTCGCGTCGATGCCGTTGGAGACCGGGAGAACGTTGTCCAGGCCGGCGTGCTCGGCCATGGCCTGCGCGGCGAGGGCCGTGGGGGTGGTGACCACCGCGCCCTTGCCCATGAGTCGACCCATGTCCTTCCACGACACCCGGGAGACGATGTCCAGGAACCACTGCGGGAACGGCAGGAACGGCTCGAGGTTCTCCGGCATGAAGTGGTTCGTGGAGACGATCCGGATGCGGCGCCGCTCGGCCTCGTTGATGGCGGCCTCGCCGATCATGTAGTGGCACTGGGCGTGCACGACGTCCGGCTGGACCTCGCGGTAGATGCGGCGGAAGGAGGTCTTGGCGTGCCGCGGGAGCACCACACGGTAGTACTCGTGCGTCGGCGCCGGCAGGGAGCGCAGCAGGTGCACGGTGGCCTCCGGCCGGTGCTCCACGGTGTCCGGGCCGGCGTCACTGCGCGGCATCACGACGTGGACCTCGTGGCCGCGCGCGTGCAGCGCCGTGGCGAGGCGGTGGCCGAAGGTGGCGGCCCCGTTGACGTGCGGCGGATAGGTGTCTGCGGCGATCAGCACCTTCAGGGGGCGGTCGGCGGCGATCCCGGGACGGTCGGACACGGCGGTCCCTCTCTGTGGTGGCGATGGCACGACGGCGCCCGGCCCGTGCCGTGAGGATCGGCCGCGGGCACGGCGCGCGTCCCACGGTAGCAACCGTCGGCGCCGGCACGACCATGCGCCGGGGTCAGCCCCGGCGGGACGGGCCCTCGCGCGGGTCCTGACCGTCCGCCCGCAGGCCGCGGGCCTTGCCCACCGCGCGCACGAGGTAGTCCCCCGCGGCGAGGATGTGCAGCAGGCAACCGGCCCCGACCAGAGCCAGGGTCACGCCGCTCCACGGGCCGCCGTCGACCCCCGGCACACGGGCGAGCAGCAGCAGGGGCGTGCCCACCAGCAGCAGCGCGGTGCGCACCTTGCCCAGGACCGTGACCGGCAGGTCCGGGCTGCCGCCGAACAGCCACAGGCACACGGCGGCGAGCACGACGTCCGGGATCGCGATGGCCAGGGCGAGCCAGAGCGGGGCGATGCCGGTGGCCACGAACGTCACGGCCACCACCAGCAGGGAGAGGCGGTCCGCCACCGGGTCGAGCCACCGCCCGACCGTGGAGATCATGTCGAACCGGCGCGCCACGTAGCCGTCCACCCAGTCCGTGCCGGAGAGCACGGCGAGGATCACGAACGCGTCCAGGTGTCGGCCGTCGACGGTGAGCCACACGAACACCGGGACCAGGGCGAAGCGGGCCAGGGTGATGAGGTTCGGCACGGTCAGCCAGGTGTCGCGGACGCGGTACTCGTGGCCCTCGCGCAGGCCGACGTCGATCACACGCATGGGTCACTCCTCCAGGGTCCGCGGGCGGACGCCCCCGCCGGGCGCCCCACACGCCCAGCCTACCGACGCCGTCGCCCCTCCCCGCAGACGACGAGGCCCCGATCCGTGGGGATCGGGGCCTCGGGGGCTGGGAGGGCGGGCGCCCTCGGATCAGCGGCGGCGCAGGCGGCCGGCGAGCGCCACGAACGCGGCGGAGGAGGCGCCGAGCAGCGCGAGCGGCTGCCAGTTGTCCTTCACGTAGTCCTCGGCCTCGGCGGTCCGCTCCCCCGCGCGGGCGGCACTGGTGAACGGCGCGGTCTGCTCGGTGGCGTGCGCGGTCTCGGGGGTGACCCCGCGACCCTTGCGCTGGGCGGCGAAGGCCGCGAGCTGGCCCTTCACGCTGGTCTTCTCGTCCAGGCCGGAGCGGATGTCGCCCAGGTGGCGGCGGCGCAGGTCGGCACGACGGCGGATCTCCGCCTCGGTGGCGTCGTCACGGCCCGGGTGGGGAGCGGCCTCGCCGTTCTTGCGGGCCTTCTTGTTCTCCTTCTTCTCCACCTTCTTCCGCTCGGCCTCGCGGGCGGCCTCGACGCGCTTGGCCTCGGCGCGCTCCGCCTTGAGGCGGTCGTACTCGGCCGGGTCGAAGGCGTTGCCCTCCTTGAGGTAGCCGAGGTCGTACTCGAGGTTGCGCACGATCTCCTGCGGCACGAGCGGCATGGCGCCCTTGACCATCATGAGGCCGACGCCGGCGAAGATCAGGCCGAGCACGAGGAACGCCAGCGCCACCATCAGCGCCGGGAACCAGAAGGTCGGGTCGGCGAAGGCGCCGATCAGGGTCACCACGAGGGCGACCACCATGAGTGCGAGGAAGAACAGGCCCACCACCGCGATGCCGGCGCCGATGCCGGCCTTCTTGCCCTTCGCGGCCACGTGCCTCTTGGCGAGCTCGAGCTCGTCCTTCATCTGCAGGGGCAACAGGCGCACGACGGCGCCGAGCAGGTCGGTCAGCGAGCTCGCGCGGGTCTGCGGGGTCACCGGGACGGCGGTCCGCGGCGCGCGGACCTTCGACGCATCGGCGGGGGGAGCCTGGTGGGACATGGTGCATGCCTTCCGTGGAGTGCCTGGACAGATGCGCCCGGGCGGCGCGGCGGTCGCCGGGCATTCTCGAGCAAAGCTATCACCGGCCCGCCCCCAGGGGGACGGGCCGGGTGCGCGCGATGGCGGCTGGATCAGAAGTCGATGACCGCCGGGTCGGGGCCGAGACGGCCGTCCTCGCGGTCGAGGGCGTCGATCCGGGCGACGTCGTCGTCGGTCAGCTCCACCCCCGCGGCCTCGAGGTTCGAGACGATGCGCTCGGGCGTCACGGACTTGGGGATGACCACGAAGCCGTGGGCGAGGTGCCACGCGATGACCACCTGGGCCGGCGTCGCGCCGCGGGCCTCGGCGATCTCCGTGACCACGGGGTCGGCGAGGAGGTCGCCGCCCTGACCGAGCGGGGACCAGGACTCGTGGACGATGCCGTGGCGGCCCTCGACCTCGCGCAGCTCGCGCTGCTGCCAGTACGGGTGGGTCTCGACCTGGTGGATCACGGGCACCACGCCGGTGGCCTCGATGATCTCCTCGAGCTGGGCGGCCGGGAAGTTGGAGACGCCGATCGAGCGCACCTTGCCCTGCTTCTGCGCCTCGATCAGGGCCTTCCAGGTGTCCAGGTACTTCCCCTGCGCCGGCTTGGCCCAGTGGATGAGGTAGAGGTCGACGTAGTCGGTGCCGAGCTTGTCGAGCGAGACGTCGAGGGCGGCGAGCGCCTCCTCGTAGCCCTGGTCCGAGTTCCACACCTTGGTGGTGAGGAACAGCTCCTCGCGGGCGACGCCGGACGCGGCGATGCCGCGGCCCACGCCCTCCTCGTTCCCGTAGATCGCGGCGGTGTCGATGTGGCGGTAGCCGGCGCGGATCGCCTGCTCGACGACGTCGGCCGCGACGTCGTCCTCGACCTGCCACACGCCGAGCCCGAGCTGCGGGATCTGCTGGCCGTCGTGGAAGGGGACGGTGGGAACGTCGGTCATGAGGGAGCTCCTGGAGGGTCGGGGTCGGGCGGATGCCTCGGGTGCAACCGCACGCGGACGGGGGGCATTCCCGACGGCGGTCACCGGGCCGGGGAACCGCCGTCGAGCGTGCGCTCCCCCGCGACGACGGCGCCCACCGCGCGGGCGAAGGCCGCGAACACCTCCGCGGGGTCGTTGGCCGTGACGAGCTGGGCGTTGGGGCGCCTGCCCCAGATGTCCCGCGTGTCGTGGACGGTGGTGCCGCGCAGCAGCTCCGAGTCCGCCTCGACATCGACGACGGTGGCCCGCGTGGCGATGCGGGCCTGGCCCGCGGCCACCTGGGCGGCGAAGAGGTCGTGCAGGTGGGCGATGTAGCCCTGGTCGTAGTCGTGGTGGAACTCGAAGTAGAAGCGCAGTGCGTCGGCGAGCACGTCCAGGACGGGGCTGCCGGTGGCGGCGTCCGGCCCGGCGACCCGCGGCCGGTCCGCGGACCAGCCGACGGGGCGGGCCCCGGCGTCGGCCAAGAGGCCGTCCAGCAGGGCCGGCGTGTACTCGATCCGCTCCGTGGTCTCGAGCGCGCAGACGATCGGCAGGCGGTCCTCGGGCAGGCCCTCGACGGCCGCGAACACCTCCTTCGCGGCGTCCGGGTCCACCCAGGTGTTCCACTCGGCGGTGGGCGTGGTGTTGCCCGGATGATAGAAGGAGCCGCCCATGATCACGATGCCGCGGGCGAGGAACGGCAGGCGCGGCTCGGTGCGCAGGGCGAGGGCCAGGTTCGTCAGCGGCGCGGTGCAGAGGATCGTCGTCTCCCCGGGGTGGGCCCGCAGCTCGTCCAGCCACACGTCCACGGCGGGCCGGGACGAGAGCCGCTCGGGGCGCCGAACGATCCGGGCATGGCCGAGACCGCCGTCGCCGTGGGTCTCCGGGGTGGTGACCGCAGGGCGGCGCAGCGGGGTCTCGGCACCGACGGCCACCTCGACGTCGGCCCGACCGGCCAGGTCCAGCACCGCGGCGGTGTTGAGGGCGCAGTCCCGGGCGGTCGCGTTGCCGCCCGTGGTGGTGACGGCCGCGAGCTCGGGGCCGACACCGAGGCGGTGGGCGCCCACGAGGTGGAGCAGGGCGCAGGCATCGTCGATGCCGGTGTCGACGTCGGCGAGGAGGCGGGCGGTCACGGGGTGGGCGTGCCGCCGTTGGCGTTGAGGGTCTCGCCGTTGACGTAGCTGGACTCGCCCGAGGCAAGGAACACGTAGGCGGGCGCCATCTCCACGGGCTGGCCGGCGCGGCCGAGCGGGGTGCTGTGGCCGAACTCGGGCAGCTTCTCCTCGGGCTCACCGTAGGACACGTGCTGCACCGTCCAGATGGGCCCGGGCGCCACCGCGTTGACACGGATGCCCTTCGGGCCGAGCTGCTCGGCCAGGCCCTTGGTGAAGTTGTTGATGGCGCCCTTGGTGGCCGCGTAGTCGAGGAGCCTCGGGTTGGGGTTGTAGGCCTGCACCGAGGTGGTGTTCACGATCGTGCTGCCCGGGCCCATGTGCTTCAGCGCGGCGCGGCTGAGCGTGAACATGGACATGATGTTGATCTGGAACGTCTCGTGGACCTGCTCGTCGGTGAGATCGGTCAGGTCATCGGAGATGAACTGCTTGCCCGCGTTGTTCACGAGGATGTCCAGGCCGCCGAGGCGCTGCGCGGCCTCGTCCACGAGGGAGGCACGGTAGTCGGCGTCCATCAGGTCGCCCGGCAACGCGACGGCGGTGCGCCCGGCCGCCTCGATCGCCGCCAGGACGCGGTCGGCGTCGGGCTGCTCCTGAGGCAGGTAGGCGATGGCGACGTCCGCGCCCTCACGGGCGTAGGCGATGGCGACCGCGGCACCGATGCCGGAGTCGCCGCCGGTGATCAGGGCCTTGCGGCCGGTCAGCCGGCCCATCCCCCGGTACGAGTCCAGACCGATGTCCGGGACGGGATCCGTCTTCACGTCCAGGCCCGGCTCGGGCTGGCGCTGCTTGGCGACGCGGAGCTTCGGGTGGCGGGTGCGCGGGTCGTCGTGGGCCAGCTGCGAGTCCCGCACGGGGATCGCGGGGGCGTCGTCCTTCTTCTCTGGAGTGGTCATGGGCCCGATGCTACGAGGCGAGCGCCAGAGGGTGACAAGGGACGGGGCGCGGCGTCGTCGGCGGCGTGGCCCACGCGACGACGGCGCCGCGGCGGCTAGGCGTCAACGCGGGGTCAGCGGGGCCCGCTGAGGCCGCGCAGGGCGCCACGGTGCTGGAGCACGTGCAGGTCCCAGCGTGCGCTGAGCCCCTCGAACAACCCGATGCCACGCCGGGAGTTACCTTGCTCGTCCAGGCGCGGCGACCACGTGGCGATGCCCAGGGCCCCGGGCACGGCGCCGAGCAGCGCGCCCGAGACGCCGGACTTCGCGGGCACGCCGACCTCGGCCACCCACTGGCCGCTGGCGTCGTACATGCCGCAGGTGAGCATCACGGACATCGCCTGCTGCGCTACCCACTCGTCCAGCACCCGCTCCCCCGTCACGGGGTTCGTGCCGCCAGCGGCGAGGGTGGCGCCCATGACGGCCAGCTGGGGTGCGGTGACCAGGACCGAGCACTGCGCGAGGTACCCGGCCACGGCCTCGCGGGCCGAGATGGGCAGCCGGCCGGCGTCGGCGAGCAGGTGGGCCAGGCCCAGGTTGCGGTCGGCGCGGGTGCGCTCGGCGTCGAGGACGTCCTCGCAGACCTCCAGCTCGACGCCGGCCATCGCGCTGTAGCGGCGCAGTAGCAGGGCCGTCCGCTCATCCTCGTCCCCGGCGGGCAGGAGGGAGTGGACCAGGATGGCGCCGGCGTTGATCAGCGGGTTGCACGGCCGGCCGTCGTCGTGCAGGGACAGGTGGTTGAACGACTCACCGGAGGGCTCGACGCCCACGTCCTCCAGCACGTGGTCCAGGCCGATCTCCTGCAGCACCACCGCGTAGGTGAGGACCTTGGAGACCGACTGCAGCGCGAAGGCGTGCTCGGTCTCCCCGGCGGCGGCCTGGTGGCCGTCCACCGTGCACACCGCCACGGCGAGGCCGTCCACATGCTGGCCGGCGACGTCCTCGAGGTAGTCGGAGGGCTCGCCGCGGCGGTCCGACTCCACCTCGCCGAGCATCGCGCGCAGGTCGTCGTCGAATCGCGTCGTGTCCATTCCTGTCACAGTAGTGGACGGGCGCCCGGGTCGCGGGCGGGCACCGGGCCGGTCACGGTGTGTACTGGACCGGGCGTTCGGGCCCAGCGGCAGGCCCAGCCACCTCCAGCCGATGACCATGCCGGTGCACGCGGGCAGGAAGGCGATCGAGGACGGGAGCATCGTGGCGATCAGGGAGCCGATGCCCATCTTCCGGTCGTACCTCTGAGCCACCGCGATGATCAGCGGGACGCTACGCGGGCGACGGAGGGTGAAGGCAAGACCCGGGAACCCGGGCCGGGGCTATCGTCGGGGGATGGACGTGCGGATCGGGACCTCCGGCTGGACCTACAGGCACTGGCGCGGGACCTTCTACCCGCAGGGGCTGCGGATCGCCGACCAGCTCGACCACTACACGGAGCGCTTCCGGACGGTCGAGCTCAACGGCTCCCACTACCGCTGGCCGGCGGACAGCACCGTCGAGGCATGGCGCGAGCGCCTGCCCGCCGGCTTCGAGATGGCCGTCAAGGCCTCCCGCTACCTCACCCACTACCGCAAGCTCAACGAGCCGCAGGACTGGGTGGAGCGCATCGTGCACACCCTGGACCTGCTCGGTGACCACGCCGGGCCGCTGCTGCTGCAGCTGCCGGTCAACCTGCACCGCGACGACGACCGACTCGCCGGGTTCCTCGGCCTGCTGCCCGATCGGGTGCGCGTGGCGGTGGAGGTCCAGCACGAGTCCTGGCTGGACGAGGACGTGTTCGACCTCCTCGACCGGCACGGGGCGGGGTTCGTGGTCTCGGTGATCGCCGGGCGGGAGCCGGTGCTGCGCGCGGCCGGCCGCCTCGCCTACGTGCGCTTCCACAACGCGGACCCGGACTGGCGCTACGGCGGATCGTTCTCCGACGCCGAGCTCTCCCCCTGGGTGAAGCGGCTGCGGGAGCTGACCGGCGCGGACGCGGCGGGCGCGCGCCCCGCCTACGTCTACTTCAACAACGACAACCACGGCCACGCCGCGTTCAACGCGCTGACGCTGCGCAGGATGGCGGAGACCGAAGCCTGACACGTGCCGAGCGCGTGCCTAGCGTGAGGAGGAAGCGGCGGCCGAGCGCCGCCGTCGTCCCCCGAGAGCACAGGAAGGCAGACGCACATGACCCTCATGCAGATCCCCACGGACCACGGCACGATCGGGCTGAACGTGGAGGAGGCCGGCCACGGGCGTCCCGTCGTCCTCATCCACGGCTGGCCGCTGACCCTCGACTCGTGGAAGGACCAGGTCGCAGCCCTGTCCCCGCACTACCGCGTGATCACCTATGACCGGCGCGGCTTCGGCGCCTCGGAGAAGCCCGCCGGCGGCTACGACTACGACACGATGACCGCCGACCTGCACGGTTTGCTCACCGAGCTCGACCTGCGTGACGTGACGCTCGTGGGCTTCTCGATGGGCGGTGGCGAGGTGGCGCGCTACATGTCCCGGTTCGGCGCGGACCGGATCCACTCGGTGGTGTTCGCCGGCGCGGTGCCCCCGTACCTGCTGAAGACCGACGACAACCCCGACGGCCCGCTGACCGAGAAGCAGGCCGCCGAGATGCGGGCGGGCCTCGAGAAGGACCGCGAGTCGTTCTTCGACGACTTCACGACGACGTTCTTCTCCACCCCCAAGCTGGCCGGCCTGACCAGCAGCCTCAAGGTCACCGAGGAGCAGCGCCAGGAGGCCATCCGGATGGCGCTGCAGTCCGACCAGACGGCGGCGCTGGCCTGCATGGACGCGTTCGGGGCCACCGACTTCCGCCGCGACCTGCCGGCGGTGACCGTGCCGGCCCTGGTCCTGCACGGCGACGCCGACCAGATCGTGCCGTTCAAGGGCTCCGGCAAGCGGACGCACAAGGCGATCGACGGCAGCCGCGTCGAACTCGTCAAGGATGCCCCGCACGGCTTCAGCATCAGCCACTCCGAGGAGTTCAACCGGATCCTGCTGGAGTTCCTGGCGGAGTGAGGGCGCGGGCGGGCGCATCAGAGTGCGGGACGCGAGACGGCACTCGCGGGGGTGGTGCATGCCGCCCACCGCGGCGCCGACGCCGACCTTTCAGGTTCGATCCGACGCCGTGATCACCCGGAGCGCGGGATCAGGCCGACCGGCCGGCAGAACCGCGCGTCAGGACGTCGAGTACGAAGCCGATCGGCCCATGACGGGTGCGCGCGTCCTGAAATAGGCCAGATCGAAACTGCGAGCCCCGGTCCTCGTGCACCAGGCACCCAGCCACCACGGCTGCACCGCCGCGGCCTGCGACGGCCTTGTTCGCGCAGAGACAGAGCTTCTCCTCAGCCGTGAAGTGCTTCCTGATGTCGGTCAGTCAGAGCCTGCGCGGCGCTTCTGGAGCGGGCTGGCGCACAGACCGAGGTGCTGTCGATCCATGACGGCGAGATTCAGGCGCGTGAGAAGGGTCTGCCATGAGTTTGCTTGACACGAGTTATCAGGCGGCGGCAGCCGCCTGGACTGATTGAACCATCTCGAACTCGACAGGGGTGAGCTTCCCGAGACGGGCCTGCCTACGACGGCGGTGATAGGTCCGCTCGATCCAGCTCACGATCGCGAGCCGGAGCTGGTCGAAGGACTGCCAGCGACGCCGGTTCAGCACGTTCTTCTGCAACAGCGCGAAGAAGGATTCCATTGCCGCGTTGTCCCCAGCAGCACCGACCCTGCCCATCGACCCGACCAGGCCGTTGACCCGCAGCGTCTCCACGAACCGCCTGGCTCGAAATTGCGATCCTCGATCCGAATGCACCCGGCAACCCTGCACCGGCGGCCTCGACGCCCCTGGTCGGATCGCATAAGCGCTCTTCCTGACACCGACCGTCCGGTCCGACAGGATCCACGTTGAGGCGAGCCCTGCTGGTCCTCCCCGTCGGCGTGGTCCTCAGGGCCGTCGGCCGGGCTGAGGGGCGGCTGGTCACACCTTCGTCATCCCTGCCCGTAAAGGAGTCCGCGGGCCTCCGTGGCCGGCGATCTTCACGGAACCTTCAAGGTTGAGCCCTTCACCCGCGTCGGCGGGGCGGTCTACGGTCGATGGCAGGGCGGGCCGGCGAAGGCCGGTGCGTCGGATCAGATCGACGAAGGAGCACATCATGACCCATCACGTGAGCGCCATGCTGGAGACCTACCCGAAGGAGGTGGGGAACATCGATCGGCAGAAACTGGCCGAATGCATCCAGGCCTGCTTCGAGTGCGCCCAGACGTGCACCGCCTGCGCGGACGCCTGCCTGGCCGAGGACATGGTGGCCGACCTGAGGCAGTGCATCCGGTTGAACCTGGACTGCGCCGATGTGTGCGCCGCCACAGGCCGGATGCTGTCCCGGCAGACCGGCAACAACGTCGAGACCACCCGCGCCCTGCTCGAGGCCTGCCGGGCCGCCTGCAAGACGTGCGGGGACGAATGCGAGAGCCACGCCCAGATGCACGAGCACTGCAAGGTGTGTGCCGAGGCCTGCCGCCGGTGTGAGCAGGCCTGCGCGGACCTGCTCGTCACCCTGGGTTGAGCCTGCTGATGACCGTTCCCCCTTGAGGGCGGCCAGTCGTCCATGACGCGCGCAGGGAACCCGGACCACCGTGCTCCCTCGCCGCGGAAGGCTCCCATGCACTCGGAGAAGTATCAGAGGGTCAGGAACGGTGTCGGATTCGTCGCGGCGCTGGACCAGAGCGGGGGCAGCACCCCGGCGGCCTTGCACCTCTATGGGATCGACAAGGATGCCTACTCCGGCCCAGAGGAGATGTTCGACCTGGTACACCAGGTGCGCACACGTATCATCACCAGCCCCAGCTTCGACGGTGAGCGCGTCATGGGGGCCATCCTGTTCGAGAACACAATGAACCGCCAGGTGGAGGGTTCCCCCACGGGCGACTACCTGTGGAACAGCAAAGGCATCGTGCCCTTCCTCAAAATCGACCAGGGCTTGGCCCCGGAACAGCAAGGCGCCCAGCTCATGAAACCCATCCCGCACCTGGATGACTTACTGTCTCGAGCCGTCGAAAAGCACATGTTCGGGACGAAGATGCGCTCGGTCATCAAGCTGCCCGGGGACGGGGTGGGCTCCGTCGTGGAGCAGCAGTTCGGGCTCGCCCGTCAGATCCTCGTTACCGGGCTGGTGCCCATCATCGAGCCCGAGGTGGATATCCGCAGCCCCCGCAAGGCCGAGGTGGAGGACCAGTTCAAGGCGGCAATCCTCGCCCAACTGGACAAGCTCGGAGACGACCAGTCGGTCATCCTCAAAGTGACGCTGCCGGAGCGGGCGGACTTCTACCGCGAGTTCGTGGACCATCCCCGAGTGATCCGCGTCCTGGCCCTGTCGGGCGGCTATACCCGGGCCCAGGCCACCACCCTGCTGGCCCGCAACCACGGCGTGATCGCCAGCTTCTCCCGCGCCCTGACCGAAGGGCTGAGTACGGCCCAGAGCCCAGCGCAGTTCAATGCGGTGTTGGATGAGGCCATCAACGCGATCGCGACGGCCTCTCGCACCTGACCGGAGGCCATAGGACCGCTGCGGTAGTCCGCGGCCGCCGAAGCGGTGTCCGACCACCCCCCATTCCTGGGGCCGGGCACCGCCTCAGCGGCGTCTGCCGCGCAGTTCAACGGGCAGCCACCGAGGAGCGCACGAAGTCCTGGCGCACCCCCAAGGCGCGGTCGGTGCGCCGGATGGACTCGCCGCCGTCGTCGACGGTTCCGGTGAGGGCCCGGATCGCGTCGATGTTCTCGGGGACGACGATCGCCTGGTTGTCCACCGTGTAGGTGTAGTACAGCTCGTTGCCGTCCACGGTGAGGATGTCTTCCCAGAGGGCCACCTCATACATATCACCCCGGGGCCGGCCCAGGTCCTCCATGAGTTCCACGGTGCTATTGACCGCCACGACGCCGTCCGAGCGCCGGACGAAGGCGATCCGCGGCATCGCCCGGAACGCCTCCAACACCTCCTGCTTCTCGGCCGGGCGGGTGAGCTCGATCGTCCAGTAGTGCAGGTGGTTCTGAGTGTGGGCTCCCTTGGCGGCCATGGTGACCACGTCCAGGTCCGGGACCACCGACTGGGCGTCGGGCCCCTGATGGCTGGGGATTCGGCCCTCGGGGACGATGGTGTTCATGATCCCGGAATGGTCCGATTCCCACGGATCGGTGGCCCGGCGGATGAGCACCCCCGGGCCTTGGACAGCAGTCCGACGTCCTTCAGCGCGGTAAGGGCCCGGACGGTGGCGGTGGTATTGCAGGACACCACCCGGGTGCTGTCCCGGCCCAGGGCGGTGGCGTAGTTGGCGTGGGCGACGAAGGAGTGGCCGGTGAGATCGTGCTTCTCCCCGCCCTGGAACACGGATTTGACCCCGTGGGCACGGTAGAGCTCCAGGTTGCCGGCGCCCACCTGGGCCGGGGTGCAGTCCACCACGACGTCAACGTTCTCGAGCAGGTCGTGCAGGCCTCCGACGACGGGAAGGCCGGCATCCGCCATCACCGGTAGGGCCTGCTCGGTAGAGGCGTAGACGGGGATACCCTTCCCGGCCGCAGTCGCGATCCGGTAGTCAGCGATGACGTCACTGACTCCGACCAGCGCCATGTCCTCCTGGGCCCGGACCGCGTCGGCGACGCGTTTGCCGATGACCCCGTACCCGTTCACCGCGACCTTGATCTTGTCCTGCATGCTCGTCTCCTTTCCTGGAGGACCCGTTCCGGTTTCGGGGTCTATCGCCAGCCGCGTCTCACCGGATGCCCGCAGCGGACGACGGTGCTCAGAGCTTGTCGAGCATCTGTTGCATTTCGGTGATCTCGGCCTCCTGGTCGGCGATGACCTGCTCGGCGAGCTGCACGGCCTGCGGGTTCTGGCCGTCCTCGACCTCGTCCTTGGCCATGTCCACGGCGCCCTTGTGGTGGGCGGTCATCTGCTCCAGGTACAACCGGGCGGCCTCGGTGCCCTGGGCCTGCTCCAGGGCGGCCATGTCCTCCTCGGACATCATCCCGGACATCCCGCCGTGGTCCATGCCCTCCATACCGTCCGTGTCCACGGGGTCTTGGCCCCAGGCGGTGAGCATGGCGTTCATGCGCTCGATCTCCGGGCCCTGGGCGTCGATGACCTTCTGGGCGAACGCGGCCACCTCCGCCGGGACGTCATCCTTGGCCAGCAGCATCTCGCTCATCTCAACGGCCTGCTGGTGGTGCGGGATCATCATTTGGGCGAACATCACGTCCGCGTCGTTGTGCTCGGCGGAGACCTCCTCGGCCGAACCGGTCGCCGTGGTGGACGGTGTCGCGGTGGCCGTGGCCGCAGGGGTGGCGGCGGGGGCGGAGCTGGTCGCGGTGGCCGAGGCCTCAGCGCCGGCGTTCTCGTCCTGGGCGCCGGTGCCGCAGGCGGTCAAGGTCAGGGCGGAGGCCAGGGCCAGGGCGGTCAGCGTCATGGTGCGTTTCATGGTGGGTCCTTCCACAGTGGGTTGAGGGTTCATATCAGAGTTAGCGCCAAGAGGCGCGATCAGGAGGTCGCGGGTTGAAGGGCAGCCTGCGACCGGGGGCGCTCGAGAGGAGCCAGGTGCTCCGGGTCCAGGTCGATCCGGCGCAGCAGCTGGGCGTTGAGGGCCACCACGATGGTGGAGACGGACATCAGGATCGCGCCCACCGCGGGGGAGAGCACGAACCCGATCGGGGCGAGCACGCCGGCGGCCAGCGGCACGGCGAGCACGTTGTAGCCGGTGGCCCACACCAGGTTCTGGATCATCTTGGTGTAGCTGGCCTGGGAGAGCTCGATCATCGACAGCACCGCGCGGGGGTCGTTGCTGGCGAGCACAACGCCGGCGGACTCCATGGCCACGTCGGTGCCGGCGCCGATGGCGATGCCGACCTCGGCCCGCGCCAGCGCCGGGGCGTCGTTGACGCCGTCGCCCACCATGGCCACGGACAGTCCCCGGGACTGCAACTCGGTGACCTTGGTGTCCTTGTCCTGGGGGAGGACCTCGGCGAAGACCTCGTCGATGCCCAGGTCCGCCCCGACGGCCTCGGCGACCTGGCGGGCATCGCCGGTGATCATCGCGACCTTGATGCCGCGGGCGTGCAGGGCGGCCACGGCGGCCCGGGACTCGGGGCGGACCTTGTCCTCCACGGCGACCGCGCCGATAACGGACCCCTCGCGCAGCACGTGCAACACCCCGGCCCCGCGCGCGGTCCAGGAGGCGGTGTGCTCAGTGATCTCCGCCGGCATGGTCAGGTTAAGCTCGCGCAGCATGTTCGGGCCCCCGACGAGGATCTCGGAGCCGTCCACGGTGGCGCGCACCCCGCGGCCCATGGCAGCACTGAAGTCCGTGCCGCGCTTGCGCAACGTGCTGGCCTGCGGGTGCTGCCCGGCGGCGGTGACGATGGCCCGGGCCACGGGGTGCTCGCTGTCAGCCTCGGCCGCGGCGGCCACCGCCAGCAGTTCTGCCTCGGACACGCCGGGCATCGCGGTGACGGCGGTGACGACGTGGGCGCCCTCGGTCAGGGTGCCGGTCTTGTCGAACAGGACCACGTCGATGGTGCGCATCCGCTCCAGGGCCATCCGGTCCTTGATCAGGACCCCGGACTTGGCGGCCTTCTCCGTGGAGAGGGCGATCACCAGCGGGATGGCCAGGCCCAGGGCGTGCGGGCAGGCGATCACCAGCACGGTCACGGTGCGGGTGACCGCGTCGGTGGGCTGGCCGATCGCGGTCCACACGATCGCGGTGATGATCGCCGCAACCAGGGCGAACCAGAACAGCAGGGCCGCCGCCCGGTCGGCCAACGCCTGGGCGCGGGAGGAGGATTCCTGGGCGTCGGCGACCATCCGCTGGATCCCGGCCAGGGTCGTGTCGGTCCCGACGGCGGCCACCTTCACCCGCACGGTGTTGTCGGTGGCCACGGTCCCAGCGACCACCGTGTCCCCGGCCTGGCGCAGCACGGGCTTCGACTCCCCGGTGATCATCGCCTCGTCGAACTCCGCGGCGCCCTCGAGGATGGTCCCGTCGGCCGGCACCCGGGCCCCGGCCCGCACTAGCACCACATCGCCCACGGCCAACTCGGTGATCGGCACGGTGATGGTGTCACCGTCCACGACCTTCTCGGCCTCCTCCGGCAGCAGCGCCGCCAGCGCGTCCAAGGCGGAGGAGGCCGCGCCCAGGGCGCGCATCTCCATCCAGTGGCCCAGCAGCATGATGACCACCAGCAGCGCCAGCTCCCACCAGAAGTCCAGCATTAGGTCCCCGATGCCCAGGGTCGTGACCCAGGAGGCGACGAAGGCCACCGTGATGGCCATCGCGATCAGCAGCATCATCCCGGGCTGGCGGGCGCGCAACTCGGTCAGCCCGCCCTTCAGGAAGGGCATGCCGCCATAGAGGTAGATCACGGTGCCCAGCACCGGGGCGATCCACGCCGAGCCCGGGAACTCGGGGACGTGGTAGCCCAGCAGCTGCCCGACCATGTGGCTGAAGAACACCACCGGGATGGAGAGCACCAGTGAGACCCAGAACCGGTTCTTGAACATCGCGGTGGAATGCCCGGCGTGCTGACCGTGGTCGTGGACCTGGTGGTCCTCGTCCAGGGCCGAGTGGGCGTGGCCCTGGGGCATGGCCTGCCCGTGGGTGGCCGCGTCCGCGGGGTGGTGGGCGGCATGGTCGGTGTGGTTGGCGTGGCCGGCGTGGGGGTTCGGGTCTGGGTGTTCGGCGGTCTGGTCGGTGGGGTGATCGTGGTGGTGCGGGGTGCTCATGGTGTTCCTTCTGCTCGGCGGTCTGTTCGGCGACCGGCTCGGCGGTGGGGCGCCGACCTCGAGGGGATGGGTCGGTTAGATCCGGACGCGGTAGCCGGCCGCTTCGATGGCCGTCCGCACGGAGTCCGCGGAGGCGGGCCCGGTCACGGTGACGGGGGAGGCCCCGCCGGCGACCAGTTCGACCCGGACATCGTCCACCCCGTCCAGGGCGCTCACGGCCTCGGCGACGGAGCCCA
This sequence comes from Micrococcus sp. KRD077, assembly GCF_017168505.1. Lineage (NCBI taxonomy): Bacteria > Bacillati > Actinomycetota > Actinomycetes > Micrococcales > Micrococcaceae > Micrococcus > Micrococcus sp. KRD077. The sequence continues at coordinate 30,008 of NZ_JABFAZ010000005.1, forward strand.
CGCAGTGTCCGCAGGTCATGCCCTCCACCTGGTAGGTCGCGTCGCCGGCGCTCGTCCCGGTTGGGTCGGCACTCTGGTGCCCGGCGGGGGCGGTGGCGTCGGCGGCTGGGGCGCAGCACGAGCAGCCGTTGGTGGCCCCCGGCAGCGGGGTGCGGGCGGATTCGGTCATGACGGTCTCCTTCAGGTCTGAGGGCGGCGCCGGACGGCGCCTCTCCTCTTGGTATATACCCCCCGGGGGTATCATTCAAGGGGTGGAGCGCCGGTGTTCACGGTGGATAAACGGGTGCGCCGGTAGGTGGGCTGGTCGGGGGCTGCTTGGTGGGCAGGTCGATGGTGAACGTCGCCCCGGCCGTGGTGGAGGTGGCGCTCAAGGTGCCGCCGTGGGTCTGGATGAGAGCTCGGGAGATGGCCAGGCCGACCCCGGAGCCGCCGTGGTCACGGTCGCGGGCGGTGTCCCCGCGGTAGAAGCGTTCGAAGACGTGCGGCAGGTGCTCGGGAGAGATCCCCTCCCCGGTGTCGGTGACGCTGAGCGTGACCCCGGACGGGCTTTGTCGGGCCTCGAGGGTGACCCGGCCCCCGGCCGGGGTGTGGCGCAGGGCGTTGGTGAGCAGGTTGCCCAGGACCTGGCCCATGCGCTGGCGGTCCACGTCCACGGCCAGGCCCGGATCGGCGTCCATGGTCAGGGCCACGCCCTTGGTGGCGTAGGCCTCCTTGTGGGCCTCGGTCGCGGCATGCAGCAGCCCGCTGACCCCTTGGGGGCTGCGGTCCAGTTCGATCCGGCCCTCCTCGGCGCGGGAGACGTCGTTGATGTCCTCCACCAGCCGGGTCAACCGGGCCAGCTGCTCGCCCATCAGCTCACCGGTGGGCTCGTCCCAGTGGGACACCCCGTCTTGCAGGGCCTCGTGGTAGACGGTCAGCACGGAGACGGGGGTGCGCAGCTCGTGGGCCAGGTCCGAGAGCATCCGTCGCCGGGTGTCCTCGGTGCGCTGAAGCCGTGCGGCCATGGTGTTGAAAGACCCTGCCAGCTCCTCCACCTCGGTGCCGGCGCCCATGGCCGGCACGCGGGTGTCGTACCGTCCACCGGCCATGGCCTTGGCCGCCTGGGTCAGGGCGTTGATCGGACTCTGGATCCGGCGGGCGACATGCCAGGTCAATGCCAGACAACAGATCAAGGCCGTGGCCAGGGCCACGCCCAGAGTCCAGAAATTGGCGTCCCGGTAGGCCTGCTCCACGTGCAGCACCTGGGCTGCATCGTGTCCGGCCCCGGCCTGTTCCAGGTGCTCGTGGAACAGTGGTGGGCCGGCCAGGGAGGCCACCACCACCGCGGCCAGCACGCTGGCCCCCACCACCAGCAGCTGGGCGAGGAAGAACCGGGCCGCTAATCCTTGGTAGCGCCGCCGGCCGGTCATTGCTCCGCCATCCGGTAGCCGACCCCGCGGACGGTGTCGATATAGCGGGCCGGGTCCGCGTCGAGCTTGCGGCGCAGGTTCTTGATGTGCACGTCCACGAGCCGTTCATCGCCCACCCAGGCCGGGTCCCAGACGATATCGATCAGCTGGCGCCGGGAGAAGGCCTGGTGCGGGCGCCCCGACAAGGCGGCCAGCAGGTCGAACTCCGTGCGCGTTAGTTGCACCACCTGGCCCGACACGCGGGCCTCGTGGGCGGCCAGGTCGATGACCAGGTCACCGCAGACCCGTTCCGGTTCGGGGGCTGACACCGTTGTGCGCGGCCGGCGCATGACCGCCCCCACCCGGGCGACCAGCTCCCGGACGCTGAAGGGTTTGGTGATGTAGTCATCGGCCCCCACCGCCAATCCCTCCAACCGGTGGTGCTCATCGCCGCGGGCGGTGAGCATCAGCACATAGCACTCGGAGAAGGCCCGCACCCGCCGGCACACCTCGATCCCGTCCAGCCCGGGCAGGCCCAGGTCCAGGACCATCACGTCGGGCTCGTGAACCCGGGCGGCCTGCACTGCGGCCGGGCCGGTGTGGGTGAGGGCCACCTCGTAGCCGGCCCGCTCCAGGTAGGTGGCCACCATGCGCGCCAGCGGCTTCTCGTCATCGACCACCAACACCCGGCCGGCCGCCGGACCAGTCCCAGTGTCAGTCCCAGTGCCAGTGCCAGAGTTCATGGGTCCAGTCTCGCTCTGTCTCGCGCCCCGGCGGCTCAGAACGGTGCCGGGGCGGGGAATCTTCATCGAATCTTCAAGGCAAACCGCCCCATCCCGGCGCGTCACCGGCCGACAATGGTAGATGGCCCCGCCTTTTGGCCCGGGGCGGAAAGGCTCCATGACCCCCCTGACCCGCAGAACCCTGATCGCCGGCGGGCTGACCCTGCTCGGCGCTGGCACCCTCACCGCCTGCGCCGCGCCGAACCCCGCGACATCCCCGGCGGCCGGCACCGGCACGCAGGGCACCGGCACGGCCATCACCCACGTCCATGCCCTCACCCGGGACCCCGAGTCCGGTGAGGTGCTGCTGGCCACCCACCAGGGCCTGTTCCGGCTCCAGGACGGGGAGCTGACCCAGGTCGGTCCGGTCGTGGACTTCATGGGTTTCACCCTGACTCCCGAGGGCCGCTACCTGGCCTCGGGTCACCCCGCGCCGCGCACCGACCTGCCCGAGCCGCTGGGCCTGGCCGAGTCCACCGACCGGGGCCAGAGCTGGACGGTGCTCTCCCGCGGCGGCGCATCCGATTTCCACGCCCTGGCCGCCGGCCCGAACGGGGTCCTCGGCTTCGATGGGCAACTGCGCGCCAGCACCGACGGCCTCACCTGGCAGAGCCTTGAGATCCCCGTCGCCCCGGCATCGCTGGCGATCTCCCCCCAAACCGGGACCGTGCTGGCCACCACCGAAACCGGCATGTTGCGCTCGACCGACCACGGCGCGACCTGGACCACCCTGGACACCCCCCAGCTGATGCACCTGGTCGCCTGGGCCGATGACACCACCGCCGTGGGCGCCGGCACCGAGGGACACCTGCTGACCAGCACCGACGCCGGCGACACCTGGACCGCCAGCGACCGCCCGGTCGGCACGGCCTCCGCCCTGGGCGCCGGCATCACCGACGACGGGCAGACCGAAGCACTGCTGGTCATCGGTTCGACCGTGCTGTCCACCACCGACGGCGGGAACACCACCGAACAGCTGCTGTGACCTCCCCCCGCCGCCCCCTGTCCGGC
>NZ_JABFAZ010000005.1:33288-35459 GCF_017168505.1 Micrococcus sp. KRD077
GCCGCCCCCTGTCCGGCTGGCCCGCCCTTCGAACCGTTCTGGGCACCCTCGTGTTGATCCTGGGCCTGCTCGGGATGCACGCTGGTACGGGCACCAGCGCGGCTTGGGCCGCCACCGCTACGGCCGCCGCCACAACTGTTCATCACCTCGGGCCGGGCGCCATCGGTCCGGCCGGCATGGTGCCTGAGGTCGTGCTCCCGGCCGAGCCTGCCGGGGATGAGGCAGCCGACCCCGGGCTGCCGGTCTGTGCCCTGGAGGCCGTGGACGATACCTGCGCCTCGGCCCTGACCAAGGCACCTGTCGTGTCCCACTTGGCCTCCCGGGCCCTCCTGCCTAGCCCCGGTGGGGGACTGACCGCACCACCCCTGCCCTGGGTTGCCCATTTCCGGCCCCCGTGGACCCTTCACTGGCTCAACTGGCCGTCAGCCGCACCTAAAGCCCCCGGCCGCGCCCCACCGGTGAGCGCAGGGTCCGCCAATACCTCCGGGTGACAGCGGCACGCAGCCCCGGTACGCCACCGGCCTCACCCAGCAACTGATCAGCCATGCCCGGCCCCGTCGCGCCCGCCTGCGACACGGGGCCGGATGACGGAAAGAAGAACCGATGACCTCCTCACTGACCACCCGCCGCACCTTCCTGGGCGCCTCCGTCGGGGCCCTGGCGCTGGCCGGGCTGGCCGCCTGCGCCGATCCCGTCATCAGCCCCCAACCGTCAGGGCGCATCCTGCCCACCGACCCGCTGGTCGCCGAGTACGAGAAACGACGCGCCGCCTCGGGCACCACCGTCACCCACCGGCTCTCCGCCGCACCCCTCGAGACCTCCCTCCAGGGTCGGGGCCTGACCACCTGGGGATACAACGACGGCCTCAACGGGCCGCTGCTGCGCGCCCAGACCGGGGACCTGCTCAAGGTCAGCGTCGCCAACGACCTGCCCGAGGACACGAGCGTGCACTGGCACGGGCTGGCCCTGCGCAACGACGCCGACGGAGTCCAGGGGGTGACCCAGGACCCCATCGCCGCCGGAGGACGCTATACGTACGGCTTCCGGCTGTCCCATCCGGGCACGTACTGGTACCACTCCCACTTCGACACCCAGCGCGAACGCGCCCTGTACGGGGCCCTGATCGTCGAGGACCCCAACGAGCCCCTCAGCTACGACCAGGAATGGGTCGTGATCCTGGACGACTGGCTCGACGGGATCACCGGAACACCGCAGGACGTCGTCGAGGAACTCTCCGCCGGGATGGACATGTCCGGCGACATGGAGGGCATGGCCGGCATGGCGGGCATGGACCACGGGTCCATGAGCCAGGACAGCTCCTCGGGCATGCCCATGAAGCACATGCTCATGGGCGCTGAGAGCGACTATCTGGGCGGGGACGCCGGCGACGTGAAGATCCCCGTGCACCTGTTCAACGGCCGCCCCCCATCCGACCCGGACACCTTCTCCAGCACCCCGGGCAACCGGATCCGCCTGCGCTTGATCAACGCGGCCGGAGACACCGCCTACCGGGTCGGGATCCCCGGCCAGGAACTGACCATCACCCACACCGACGGGTTCCCGGTCCAGCCCCGCCAGGCCGATGCCGTCGTCCTGGGGATGGGCGAACGCCTGGACGTGCTGATCACCCTCGGCGACCAGGCGGTGCCCGTACTGGCCCTGCCCGAGGGCAAGACCGGCCACGCCTACGGCATCATCGCAGCCGGTCCAAAGACCACGCTCTCCGGTCGGCTCCCGCAGACCCTGGGCGGAACCGTGCTCGATGGCAGCCGACTGAAGGCACACGAATCCGTCCTGCTCCCACCCAAGGACCCGACCAGGACCCACGAGGTACGCCTCACCGGATCGATGATGGAGTACGACTGGGGCATCAACGGGCGACGCTTCGACCCGGCCAACCCCTTCGAGGGCGCCTTCGAACTCCGGTTGGACGAACGCGTGCGGGTCACGATGACCAACGACACCGACATGTGGCACCCCATGCACCTGCACGGCCACACCTTCCAGCTGGCCGACCATGGCGCCCGCAAGGACACGGTCATCATCAAACCCCGGCAAACCGTCGTCTTCGACTTCGAGGCGGACAACCCGGGCCAGTGGCTAACCCACTGCCACAACGCCTACCACGCCGAGGCCGGGATGATGGGCGTCTTCTCCTACATCCACTGACC
>NZ_JABFAZ010000050.1:0-406 GCF_017168505.1 Micrococcus sp. KRD077
GCCGTCACCCACCGGAAGACCGGCCCGTGCCGCATCGCCGCCCCCTGCCCCCGTCCACCACGTCGTGGCTCAGTGTGGCGGGGTGCGTACGGCAGGGTCAGCGGCCGGAACCGGCAGTCGCCGCGCCCGGATGTTTCCGGGGCCCGGCAGGGTCAGTCGGTCCTGGGGTCCTCGTCCGCGTCGCGGTCCTTCTCCCGCTTCTTGTCCTCGTCGAGCGACTTCAGGAAGTCCGGGTTGTCGTCCGGGGCGACCCACTGCGGCCGGCCGCCGCCCCGGCCCCAGGCGGAGCCGCCCGCGCCGGCGGGCTGCCGCTTCTTGCCGGCGATGAGCCAGGAGATCGAGCCGACCAGCGGGAACAGCAGGACGAGGATCGCCCACAGCGGCTTGGGCATGTGCCGGATGTCCT
>NZ_JABFAZ010000051.1:0-4819 GCF_017168505.1 Micrococcus sp. KRD077
GCAGTCGCGTACACGCTGAACAACAGGCCCAGGAAGGTCCTGGACTGGAAGACTCCCGCGGAGGTCTTCGCCGAGCAGCTACGCTCGCTCTCAACGCACGGTGTTGCAACGACCGGTTGAACCCGCCGTCTACACCTCGAAGGCCTACGCCGCGCTCTGCGAGCAGCTGGGCGTGACCCAGTCCACGGGCGCGGTCGGCACGAGTGCCGACAACTCACTCGCGGAAAGCTTCAACGCCACGCTCAAGCGCGAACTCCTCGCCGGCCGGTCAGCGTTCCCGGACCAGGCCACCGCCTACCGGGCCGTGTTCCGGTGGGCGAACCGCTACAACACTCGCCGGCGCCACTCCGCGATCGGCAACATCAGCCCGAACGCCTACGAAGCCGCACGCTCCGCTACGCTTGCGGAAGCGGCATAACCGAACCGACACCGTGTCCACGATCAAGGGCCAAGGCCCGGTCTCCTCCTTCTCTGCATCGTCCAATTCGTTGCGGCTGTCATTGCGCCACGATTCTCGCGCTGGTACCTGGGGGCGTGGTCGGCGGTCCTGGGGATCGTCGTGCTTTACAACGTGGTCACGTTCTTGGAGCTGGGCGGCTCTGAGACGCCTGGCGGACAGGGAGCCGCCTGGAGCGGACCCGGCCTCAACGAGATGATGTGGGGTTCCATGGCCGGGGTCGGGGTGATCATGCTGTGGTTTGCCGACTTGGCTGGCGCCACGATCGCGTGGGAGAGGCGGCGTCGTCGGTCCGTTGATTGAACGGCGCAGTGAATCGCCCCGGGGGGCCTTGACCCTCGATCGTGTAGTTCTTCCTAGCCATCCCTTGGATTCTCGCTTCCCCAGCAACGTGCTGGAATCAGCGTGTCCAAGATCTGGGGTCAAGCGCCCTCACGGCAGACCCGACGACTGAATAGGCGATGTTCGAGACACTCGTCTTTGACTTGTTAGCACCGTTGGGGGCCGTGGGTGCGGAGAGGCGCACCCTGCGCCCTGCACCCGCGGCGATGGGGTGATTTCGAAAGGGTGGATTGATGACCGGTCTCACACCAGGCGAGGCGCGTGGCTGGGCTGCGCGGTTGCTTCTGGCCGAGGATGCCCGCTGGGTGGGGGACATTGTTCTCTCTGCCGCAGCAGACGAGCAATCGCAGGCCTACCCTGCCTTATTGCTCGGGCACCATTTCGTCCGAATCGTTTATGAGGGAAGTCAAGCCCTCCAGTCAGCGAAACCCGAGGTCGGGTGGCCGCAACTCGCGAGCATGTTGCAGCACGAGTACGGGGCGGTCACGTCACGGGTGCGGCATATGTCGAAGCTGCTGGACGACACGAACAGGTCCTACGACCAGGTTCTTGCAGAAATGCAAGAAGCGAAAGCAGTCTCGCACAGGGCGCTCACGGGGAAAGCGCACCCCTGGGTTCGGTGGGCGGAGACCGACCTCGGCCTTTACATGATCGAGCGCAGTGTCGTCGGTGCATCGACCCCGATGGCCTACCGGCTTGCCCTTGACCCAGGGGAGCTGGAACGCGTGGCAGGAGAGGATCTCCACGCGGTTACGCCCGAATGGGGCTCCACACTCGCGGTGCTTGCCGCGGCCGCCCCGGATGCTTGGGAAATGCGGCCCACACTTGCGCTGGACGCACACATCAAGTACAAGGACAGGCTCGCGAGTCGCTATCTGAAGAACCGATATGAGCCTGACTTCGACGATGCCGAGAAACTACTTCTCTTAATGATTGAAGCAGATTTCAACACCAACCGCCTCTACCTTCCTCGCACTCAGCCCGGCCATGAGGGGCCCTGTTTGCGTGCGCGCATCGTCACGACCTATCACTCTCTCAAGGCACTGCGCCGCATTCTCGACAGGCATCCTGGCCTCGATACGGCCGGTACCCGAAGTATTCGCGGGATCCTCGCAGATCCGGCCGCGAAGCGGCTCTGCTCGCGTGACGGCAAGATGGTCAGAAACCGGAGTGTCCATTATCAGATGGACGATCCGTCCATTATCCCCGACTTCAACAAGCCCATGTTCGGGATCATTGAAGCCGTGGCACCGAGCTTCACGTGGGAAACTCTCGATACCGACCTTCGATCGGTCGAAGACCAGCTGGCGGATGCGCTCGGGTCATGGGGAAAGTAGTCCTAGGGCGTGTCAGCACGGCGCCTGCGTGCGCGGGCACCAGCCCGTGGGCGGCGGCGTACTGGAAGCGCAGCATCTGGGCCAGGTGGGCCTGGGCTTGCATGAACGCGAGGACCTGAGCGGCGTCGGGCCGGTAGGCGGTGCCGTCGGCGGTCTGGGCGCGCACCATCTCGGGGCGGTCGTGGGCGACCCAGCGGGCCACCTCGGAATCTGTGGTCGGCAGGGACGTGGTCATCCGCCCTTGCCAGGACACCTGGATCATCAGGGACACCTCCACCCTTACGTTGATCTGACGTCAACATACTAGGTGGGCTGGCAAGTGGAGGGCAACAAGCTCTGGACGCGCGAAAGCGCCCCGCGAGGTTCCTGCGACTGTCAGATCAACGGGAAAGCGGGGCGCTTCTGGGGTCCAGTCTAGGCGACCAGCGCCGCCGGCGGGAAGGCGTCCGGGACGTCGATGAAACGACGCAGCACCTGGCAGCAGCGCCACCAATGACAGGCTGCGGTGCTCGCATGCGCGCGCTCGCTGTCGGTCACCACCTCGACGGCCTCGGCCAGGGCGGCCTCCAGGTGCTCGACCTCGATGCTCATGGCTCCTCCGATCCGCGGGTGTCCTTCACCGTGGATAAGGCGGTCGCGCGGCCGTGATGTCCCTTCTGGGTGCCAGGCAGAGCGAAGCCCTCCCGGCGCGGAGGGGGGATGGCCAGGAGGGCTTCTAAGTCGCAGGCCCTACGGGATGGGCTCACGTTCGACCTGTGCAAACCGTAGCAGGGGCAGTGGTGACGGGGGGGGGGTTGTGGATAAGGGTTGCGGGTGTATGGCGTGACGCGTATGGTTTGACGTGTATCGCTAGACCTACGTGAGGTGATTCTGTCGCCTCCAGATTGAGAGAGCACCCCCATGACCACCTTCTACTACTCCGTCAACGAGATGGCTCGGCAAGCCGGCTTCACCTCGCCCTCCACCTGGACCCGCATCAAGAACGACCTGCGCGCCCCCGACGCCGTCATGGTCAGCAAGATCCAGGGCGCCGGCTGGACCCTGGACAGCTGGGAGGACGCCGCCAACAACGAGCTGCACACCCGTCGCGAGCCCCTGATGAAGGCCATCACCCGCCTGCGCCTCGAGGAGGAGGCCCTGCGTCAGGAGTACGGCGTGACCGACCAGGACGAGCCGGCCGACCAGAAGGCGGAGGGCTGAGCCATGAACGCTATCGAGCTGAAGTGCCGCCGAGAGGCCCTCGGTCTGTCCCGCGACGCCCTCGCCGACACCCTGGGTGTCGCGGAGAAGAGCATCACCCGCTGGGAGTTCGGCAAGAACCCGCCGCGGGACTGGTCCTGGATCGACTCGGCCATGACCCGCCTGGAGGACTACCGCGAGCGCCTCGTGGAGGAGCTGATCGCCGAGACCTTGCGCGTGCATGAGCAGGCCGGTGCCGCGCTGATGTTGACCTACGCTTCCCGCGGTTCCTTCTACAGGTGGTTGCCGGAGATGGAGGAGCCGGACATGGGTGATGGCATCGCGGTGATTCCCGTGGAGCTGCACCGGGCGGCCACCGCCGAGGCCGCGCGCCGGCTGCGGGTGAGCCATGGGCTGCACGCCGTGATCGAGGCTGTGCCCACTCCGCAGGAGCGTGAGGGGGCGGGCTCGTGAGCGTGCGTCGATGGGTCTCGAGCGTCGTCGCCGTGGTGGCCGCTCTGGGTGTGGCTGGCGCCGTCGGGGGTGGACATGTGCAGGGGGTCCAGGTGCCAGAGGTGAAGCTTCCCAAGGTGGCGCTGCCCAGCGGAGTGGAGCTGCCCTCACTCGGCGACACGTCCCCGACGCCGGCGGCCGGCCCGGTCGGGGGCCAGCTCGAGCAGCTGGCCCTGACCTCCGCGGCACCGGCCAGCGCCTACACGCGAGACGCGTTCGGCCAGCGCTGGGCGGACGTGGACCGCAACGGCTGTGACACCCGCAACGACGTGCTGCGGCGCGACCTGACACAGGTGCAGATCAAGCCCGGCACGCAGGGGTGCAAGGTGCTCTCCGGCCAGCTCGTGGACCCCTACAGCGGCGCTACGATCCCCTTCTCCTCCCAGGACTCCCAGGCCGTGCAGATCGACCACACGGTCTCCCTTGCCGATGCCTGGGCCTCCGGGGCGTGGGCGTGGGACGAGTCCCAGCGCACGGCGTTCGCCAACGACCCGGCGAATCTGCTGGCCGTGGATGGGCCGGCGAACAACTCGAAGTCGGATGCGACCGCGGCGGACTGGCTGCCGGACACCGTTGCGGGCCGATGTGAGCTCGTGGAGCACCAGGTGGTGGTGAAGGCCAAGTGGGGGCTGAGCGTCACCGAGCGCGAGCGCGCGGCGATGCGCAGGGTGTTGGCCTCCTGCCCGGCTGGGTGAGCGAGGCCGTAACGTGTCCGGGGGGTGGGTGACCATGCCCCTGAACGGATGGACGATGCTGGCGCAGGAGGAGGTGTGAGCGATGACGACTACCACGGGTACCGACCTGGCCCCGAGGCTGCGCGCGTTCAAGCACCGCCTGGACCCCAACCCCGCCCAGGCCACCCTGCTGGCCCAGTACGCCGGCGCCGCGCGCGTCGCCTACAACATGCTCACCGCCCACAACCGGGCCGCCCTGGCCGCCGGTGCCGCCCGTCGCACCGAGCTGGCCGAGACCGGGCTGGCCGGCCCCGAGC
>NZ_JABFAZ010000052.1:0-403 GCF_017168505.1 Micrococcus sp. KRD077
GTGTTATCCTTTGTGTTAACTCTTCTAATTGGATCTCCAACAACTGATTTTCTTAAAAACCCTTCCTCATATCCTCTGCGTACTCCCTCATTAATCGCATCTTCAAGGCTTCCTCCAATTAAATGCACATCTTGTCCTATCTCAACAAAGACACATGCCATGCCTGTATCTTGACACATAGGCATCTCTTCATTACATGCAATCTCTGAATTAATAATTATTTTATCTAAAACATCTTCTGCTAACTTCCATGTTTCTTCATTCTTAGCTTTCTCTAATGCCTCTTTAATATCTGCCCCTAAAAAATAATTGGCTTCTATAGATAATTTTCTCACAGCATCTCTAACAAGCTCAACATTAATTTCTCTCATTTCTACAGCTCCTTTTGCTCATTGCTTAAGTT
>NZ_JABFAZ010000053.1:0-1538 GCF_017168505.1 Micrococcus sp. KRD077
TGTATAAGAGAAGGGGGTACACGGGGGTCCTTTGCGTCCGGGGCGTCGGTTCCGTGCAAGGACGCCCGAGGGCCCGACCCTCCGGCCGGCCGCGGACGCGGTACCACCTTGCTTGCCGGCGTCGGGAGGTCCCCGGGGTGCCGGCCGCTTGATGACTGCTGTGACGGGCTTACCCGTCCGGTTCTACTGGGGCCGTGCGGCCCGTTCTTCCGGAGGCTCGCCGGTGATGGCCGGGTCGACGCCTGTGCCCGCCAGTGTAGTGGACGCTGCGCCGGCCCGGGGCCGCGGGGCCGGAGCGCGTCAGAGGGCGGTGCGCACGGCCGCCGACGCGTCGCCGTCGATCTCCACGTGCACGGCGTCCCGGCCCGAGGCCCAGAGGAGGAGCTCCCCGACCTCGCCGGTCACCGTGACGGGCGCCCGCAGCGCCACGGCCCCACGGGTGACGGTGACCGGGGCGCGACCCGGGCCCTGGAGGACCACCGGCGCCGTGGACGTGCGCAGGAACAGCGGGGCCATGCGACGCAGCGAGCGGTAGAGGGCGTCCTCCTCGTCCGGGGAGAACGGGCGCGGGGCGGGCAGCGAGCCGCCGGTCGCGGACTCGCCGCGCCGGACGTCCTCGAGGTGGATGAAGTGCTCGGCCGCGTTCACGTGCCTGTCCGCCGCCCGCATGGGGTTCAGCGCCGACGGGCCCGCGGCCCACTCCCGCACGACCTCGGCGTAGTCGCGGCGCTTGGTGTCCGCGGTCAGGCGGTCGAGGTGGCGGGACAGCGGCGGGATGAACAGGGCGGCGAAGGCGTCGGGCCGGCTCTCCCGCAGCCAGAGGTGGGCGGCGAGGTCGCGGGTGCTCCAGCCGCCGCACAGGGTGGGCGCGTGGGGGCCCTTCTCGAGCAGGAGGTCAGCGAGACGGGCGCGTTCGGCTGCGGCGAAGGTGGTCATGGGCACCACGGTAGGGAGCGGGCCGCGGCGCGGGCGAGGGGTGGGCCGCGCCGCGGCCGCGAATCCGCCCGACGGGAGGACTCAGCCTCCGGCGCCGAGGAGGACGCTCTCCCGGGAGATGCGGGTCATCTCCTCCCGGTCCACGACCTTCACCCGCTCCCGCGCCACCGGACCGGCCTGCGTCGCCTGCGCACCCAGGGACTTCTCATGGTCATCCAGAGCATGCCAACCGGCCCACGTGGTGTACGGGACCTCACGGGACTCGAGCAGCTCGATCACCGACTCCTCGGAGGGCTCCTGGGCCGTCCACAGCCCCGGCTCGTCCTCGATCAGATGCTTGATCGTCTCCAGGGAGTCACCCTTGGTGTGCCCGATCAACCCCACGGGGCCGCGCTTGATCCAGCCGGAGGCATACAGGCCGGGGACGGGGGCGCCGTCCGCGTCGAGCACGCGGCCCTGCGCGTTCGGGATCACACCGCGCACCTCATCGAACTCCACCCCCTCCACGGGCGAACCGAAATACCCCACCGCCCGGTACACCGCCTGCACCGGGTAGTCCACGGTCTCCCCCGTCGGACGGACCCCACCGGAACCGTCCAACT
>NZ_JABFAZ010000054.1:0-976 GCF_017168505.1 Micrococcus sp. KRD077
GGCCAGAGCCAGTTCACGGCAGCCATGCCCAGGCCGAGGATGCCCAGGGCAAAGCTCTGAGGGAGCAGGAGCGAGCTCATCGGGCACCTCCGGCCAGGCGCAGCAGGTCGAAGCCGGTGCGTTCGAGATCGTTGCGCAGGCGGTTGTCCACGGGAGGGGCCACGGGCACGGCGTTCTCGTCGCCGGGACCCATGCGGAACAGGTCGGCCACCGAAATGCCCTTGTCGGTGTCGCCGGGCAGCACCTCGGAGATCGAGATGATCTTGCGCTTCACCGAGCCATCGGGCTGAGGCACCTTGCGCATCTGCACGACGACGTCGATGTGGTAGCCCAGCTGGCGAGCCATGTAGGTCTCGGAAAACTCGTTCATGCCCAGGCCGACCAGACGGCGCACGGCCTCCTCGCCGGAGTAGGCGTGGACGGTGCAGTAAGTTCCCGCGCCGGTCTGCATCGCGGAGATCATCGCGCCGATCTCCGAACCGCGGACCTCGCCGACCAGGATGCGTGCGGAGTTCAGACGCAGGGCCTTCTCCATGGCCATGGTCAACGTGTACTCGCCGATGGTGCTGCCGTCGGCGGCGCGCTCGCCCGATCCGGGGCGAGCCTGAAGCTCGATCGGCGGGACCAGGCGAGAGTCGAGCCGGTCCAGGTGCAGCTCGCGCTCCTTCTCGATGGTCACGATCTGCTCCAGCGGGCCGATCTTCTCCGCCAGGGCGCGCATCAGGGTCGTCTTGCCGTCGCCGCCGAAGCCGCTGATGACGATCGTCTTGCCGGCCTGCACGAGCGCCGTGAGGAACTCGGCGGCCAGGGGGCTCAGGGTGCCGTTGTCGACCAGCTGCTCCAGGGTGATGTTCACCAGCCGATGGATGCGGAATACGGCGGTGGGCCGCGTGGAGACCGGGCGGGCGGTGGCGGCCAGACGGACCGAGCCCATCAGGTCCATGTCCAGGTCGGGGTGGGCCGCAGAGAAGGGGCG
>NZ_JABFAZ010000055.1:0-1306 GCF_017168505.1 Micrococcus sp. KRD077
CGGCCCACAGCACCCCCATGCGCTGACCGGCCTGCAGGCCGTGGCCCATGGCCATGGCGCTGGCGGAGATGCCCAACGCGACGCGGGCCCGGTGCTGGACGTTGACCGTGGTGCCGCGGGTGGCGAGGCCGCGGGCGGGGGACCTGGGCGGGTGCGTCGGACGCCGGCTCGGTGGCCGGGGCCGGCCCCGCGGTGGACTGCGGCTCGGACGCCGGCTCGACGACCGGCAGGGGCGCCGTCGTCGGGGCGGGCTCGGCGGTCTGCGCCGGCACGGCGTCGGCCGCCTCCGGGACCGCTGCCCGGGTGCGTGGCCGCTCCCGGCCGCGTCCCGCCGTCGGGAACTCGAAGAGCCAGCGCACCCGTCGGTAGCCGAGCGCGAGGGCGAGCGGGACGAGGAACGTGAACGACGCGATGGCCACGTAGAAGTCGACCGGGCGGACCGCGGCGAGGTCGCGGAAGGCCGCCACCGCCAGGATCAGCACCGGCATGTGGGCGACGTAGAGGACCATCGAGCGGCGGCCGCAGAACTCGAGGAACGGCAGACGGGGCAGGCGCGGGCCGAGCCACAGCACCACGAGGATCCCCGGCAGAGCAGCGAACACGGACCAGGGCTGGCGCTCCGCCACCACGAGCGCGCCGGTGCGCGTGGCCGTCACGGTGAGCACCATCAGGATCACCGCGATCACACCCAGGGCGGCCGGCGCCGTGCGGATCCGGGGGAGCAGTCGCGCGGACGCGGCACCGAGGAAGAAGTACACACCCCAGTACAGGGGACGCACCCAGTCGCGGGGGCCGCTGACGAACTCCAGGAGCAGCACGAAGAGGACGGCCGCGACCACCAGCGCCGGGACACGGCGGATCACCGGGCCGATGAGATAGCAGAGCATGAGCACCCACAGGAACCACAGGTGCCACGCGCCACCGCGCCAGAACTCGCCGGACAGCAGGGACCCGGGCCTGCCCGTGGCCAGCGCCAGCACGACCATCCAGACGAGGAACGGCCACAGGATCCGCTCCGCCTTGCCGCGGTAGTACGTGCCCAGCGGCTTGGACACGGAGCGGGGCAGCAGGACGCCGGACAGGAACACGAGCATCGGCATCCGCCACGACTGGAACACCTGCACCACGTTCGCGAACGCCACGGAGCTGAAGGTCGCGTCGAGGCCCTGCGGCATCGTGTAGGTGTGGGTGAACATCACCAGCAGCACGGCGAATCCGCGCATCGCGTCCATCCAGGTCATCCGGCTGGGGGCGGACCCGTGGGACACGGGCGGGGTCGGCGTCGTGGACATGGCGGCTCCGGGGT
>NZ_JABFAZ010000056.1:0-14464 GCF_017168505.1 Micrococcus sp. KRD077
CGACCACTGCGTCGTGCTCCTGCACGGGTTCACCTCGACTCCGGCCTCCGTCCGCGCCTGGGCCGAGGGGCTCGCGGCAGGCGGCTCCCCCGTGAGCGTGCCCCTGCTGCCGGGGCACGGCACCCGGTGGGAGGACCTCGCCGCCACCGGTGCGGACGAGATCCGCGCCGCCGTCCGGGCCGTCGTGGACCTCGAGCTCGCCCGACACGGCCGCGTGGTCATGGCGGGCATCTCGATGGGCGGCGCCCTCGCGCTCGACGCCGCCGCCCACCGACCCGTGGCCGGGGTGCTCGTGGTGAACCCCGCGCTGCGCTTCGCCAGCCCGCTCGCCCCCTTCGCCCCGCTGCTGGCCCCGTTCGTCCCCACGGTCGCCCCGATCGCGGACGACATCGCGGACCCGACGGCGCGCGAGCGCGCCTACCCCCGCACGCCGGTGGCCGGCGTCGCCGCCCTCGGCCGCATCCAGCGGGCCGCCCGCCGCGCCCTGCCGCGGATCACCGCTCCCGTGACGGTCTACCGGTCCGCCCGCGACGCCGTCGTGCCCGCCTCGAGCCACCGGACCCTGGTGCGGGGCCTGCGCCAGGCCCCCGTGGAGGTGGTGGGACTGCCCCGCAGCCGCCACGTCGCCACGCTCGACTACGACCTGCCGCTGCTGATCGACCACGGCCGGAGCGCGGTCGCCGCCATGACGACGCACTGAGTCGCGCCCGGACCCTGCCGCTGCCGGTTGTAGAGTGTGCGTGACACGACTCACACATACTTCCGTTCCGCCGACCATCGGTCGGCGGGACCGACCCGACGCCCGAGGAGTCCCATGCACGAGATCAGCGAGCCGTACCACCACCCCCGCCTGTCCCCGGAGGCGAACATCACGGACTTCCTGGAACGCCAGGCCACGGAGCGTCCCGACCACGGCCTCTTCGCGGTGCCCGACGCGCAGGACCAGTGGACGGACGTCTCCGCCCGGGACGCCCGCGAACGCGTGCGGGCCCTGGCCAAGGGGCTCATCGCCGCCGGGATCCAGCCCGGGGAGACGGTCGGTCTCCTGGCCTCCACCCGCCTGGAGTGGACACTGGTCGACTTCGCCATCTGGTATGCCGGCGCGGTCACCGTGCCCGTGTACGAGACCTCCTCCGTCAGCCAGGTGTCCTGGATCATCGAGGACTCGGACGTGCGCGCCGTCGTGACCGGGAACGAGGACCTCGCCAAGACGGTGCGGGACGCGGTGCAGCGCGAGGGCCTGCCGGAGCTGATCGGCCTGTGGACGATGGACCCGGCCGACGGCGCCCCCGGCTCCGGCCTCGAGGCGCTCGTCGCCCTGGGCGCGGACGTCACCGATGAGGAGCTCGAGACGCGCCGGTCCTCCGCCGGCCTGGCCGACCTGGCGACCATCATCTACACCTCCGGCACCACGGGCCGGCCCAAGGGCTGCGAGCTCACGCACGAGAACTTCGCGGAGCTCGTCAACCAGACCCTGTCCTCCTCGCTCGGCGACGTCGTCCGCGAGGACACCTCCACCGTGCTGTTCATCCCCCTGGCGCACGTGTTCGCGCGCTTCGTCTCGGTGCTCACCGTCGCCGCGGGCGCACGCTGCGGGCACGTCTCGGACATCAAGCGGCTCTCGGTCTCGCTGCAGACCTTCCAGCCGAGCTTCGTGCTGGCCGTGCCGCGCGTGTTCGAGAAGATCTACAACGCGGCGCTGCTCAACGCGCAGAGCGGCGGCAAGGAGAAGATCTTCCGCCGTGGCGCGGACGTGGCGATCCGCTGGTCCCGGGCGCTGGACTCGGGCCAGATGACGGCGCCCCTGCGGCTGCAGCGCGCGTTCTACTCCGCGCTGGTCTACCGCCGGATCCGGACGGCCATGGGCGGCCGGCTCGCGTACGCGGTCTCCGGCGGCGGCCCCCTCTCCACCGACCTGGCGCACTTCTTCCGCGGCGTGGGCGTGACCATCCTCGAGGGCTACGGCCTCACCGAGACGACGGCCCCCATCACCGTGGGCCGGCCGGACCGGCTGAAGATCGGCACGGTCGGACACCCCCTCGGCGGCAACCAGGTGCGGATCGCCGAGGACGGCGAGATCCTCACGCGCGGCACGTCGCTGATGCGCGGCTACCACAACCGGCCGGAGGCGAACGAGGAGGCCTTCGAAGACGGCTGGTTCCGCACCGGCGACCTCGGGGCCCTGGACGACGACGGCTTCCTCACGATCACCGGCCGCAAGAAGGAGCTGCTGGTGACGGCCGGCGGCAAGAACGTGGCACCGGCGATGCTCGAGGACGCGATCCGCAGCGACGCGCTCGTCTCCCAGGTGATGGTGGTCGGCGACGGCAAGCCCTTCATCGCGGCGATCGTCACCCTCGACACCGACACCCTGCCCGCGTGGCTCGCCGCGAACGGGCTGCCGAAGGACCTCGACGTCGCTGCGGCCGCACGCGAGGACGCGGTGCGCCGTCACATCCAGGAGGCCGTGGACAAGGCCAACAGCCTGGTCTCGCGCGCCGAGGGGATCCGGGAGTTCCGCATCCTCGACCGCGACTTCTCCCTGGAGGAGGGCCATGTGACCCCGTCCCTGAAGATGCGCCGGTCGGCGATCATGAAGGACTTCGCCGCGCAGATCGCGGACATCTACGGGGAGCCCGCCCCGCAGAACTGAACGCCCCTCGACGACGGCGCCCGGCCCCCGCGGCCGGGCCTCGTCGTCCCCGCGGGTCCGGTCAGAGCAGACCGGAGTCCGGCACGTCCAGGCCCAGCAGCGCGTTCTCGACGACCTCGGTGAGGGCCGGGTGGGGCCAGTACTGGCCCCGCGCGAGCCGGTGGGCGTCGATGCCGAACGCCATGCCGGTCACGAGCGGCTGGATGAGGTTCGCGGCCTCGTGCCCCAGGATGTGCCCGCCCAGGATCCGTCCGGTGGCCTTCTCCGCGACGACGGTGCACACACCCTCGGTGTCCTCCATGGCCCAGCCGTAGGCGACGTCCCCGAAGGGCTGGGTCTTCACCGTGATCGCGTCCGCGCCGTAGTCGGCGAGCGCCTGCTCCACCGTGAGCCCGACGGAGGCCGCCTGCGGGTGGGTGAACACGGCCGCCGGCACGGGGCCGAGCGTGTTGGCGCGGAGGTCGTCCGGATGCTCCAGGTTGTGCGCGACGACGCGGGCCTCGTGGTTGGCCACGTGCTTGAGCTGCCACGTGTTGGCGACGTCCCCGAGCACGTAGACCCCCTCCACCGGCGCGCCGTCGGAGAGTGCGCGCTGGTGCTCGTCGCTGGCCAGGATGCCGTCGTCGGTGACGTCCAGTCCCGCGGCGGCGGGGTCGAGGCGGTCCGTGTTCGGCGTCCGGCCGACCGCGATCAGCACCGCGTCCGCCTCGATGGCCTCCTCCACGATGCCGGTCTGCTCCTGGCCCTCCGCGCGATCCAGGCGCACCCGGACCCAGCCGTCCGCGGCCCGCTCGGCGTCCTCGACCGGTTCGATCCCGGCCGGGGTCCACCCCGTGCGCAGGTCCCACCGCCGGGCCGCGATCTTCGTGAACGTCGTGGACACGGACATGTCGTGCTGCTTGAGCAGCCGGTGGCCGCGGTTGACCTGGACGACCTCGGTGCCCAGCCCGGCGAAGACGGACGCGAACTCGCAGGCGATGAACCCGCCGCCCACCACGAGCAGCCGCCGCGGCAGCCGATCCAGTCGCATGACGGTGTCCGAGGTGTGCACCGACGGCAGGTCCAGGCCCGGGATCTCCGGGAGGGTGGGCCGCGACCCCGCGGCGACCACGACCTGGTCCGCCGTGATCTCCCGACCCGAGGCGGTGCGCACGCGGCGGGGACCGACGAAGCGCACCTCCTCCTGGATCACGCTCGTGTAGTCCAGATCATCCCGGCGGTGGCGCAGCCCGTCCCGGCTGATGCCGTCGATGCGCGTGAAGATGCGGTCCCGGATGGCCGGGAAGTCGGCGCCCGTGAACTCCAGCCCCACCCCGAGGCTCCGGGCCTCGGGCGGCAGCGCCGCCAGGCTGGCCGGGTAGGCGTACATCTTGGTGGGGATGCAGCCGACGTTCAGGCAGGTGCCGCCGAACGGGCCGGAGTCGGCGATCACGACGCTCCGGCCCTTCCAGTGTTCGCTGACCAGGGAGTTCCCCGATCCGGAGCCGATGATGAGCAGGTCGTGGTGTTCCGCAGTGGTGGCCATGCCTCCCAGGATAGGCACGGGCCCGGACGCGGTGGCGTCCGGGCCCGTGGGGCGGCCCGCCGGCGGCGGGCTCACGCGGGGCTCACTCGATCACGAGCAGCAGGTCTCCGCCGTTGACGGGCGTGATGCCCTCCGTGACCACGCGGCGCACGGTGCCCGCGACCTGGGCCGTGATCGCGGCCTCCATCTTCATCGCCTCGATCGTGGCCACCGCCTGGCCGACCTCGACGGCGTCGCCCTCGGCCACCTGCACGGTGACCGAGCCCGCGAACGGGGCGGCGACGTGGCCGGGGGTGCCGGGGTCCGCCTTCTCCGCGGTCCGCACGGTGGACTCGATCGAGCGGTCCCGGACGGTCATCTGGCGCAGCTGGCCGTTCAGGGTGACCATCACGGTGCGCATGCCCTTCTCGTCCGGCTCGGAGACCGACATGAGGGTGGCGAGCAGCCGCACACCGCGTCCGAGCGAGATGACGTGCTCGCGCCCGGGGACGAGGCCGTAGAGGAAGTCGCGGGTGTGCAGGGTGACGGTGTCCCCGAACTCCTCGCGGTGCGCCTCGAACTCCTTCGTGGGGCCGGGGAAGAGCAGGCGGTTCAGCACCCCGCGGCGGGTCTGTCCGGCCTCGCCGAGGGCGCTCGAGTCCTCCGCGGAGATCTCCACCATGCCCGCGCCCTCGCGGCGACCCTGGAGGGCCTTGGTCCGGAAGGGCTCCGGCCAGCCGCCGGGCGGGTCGCCGAGCTCGCCGCGCAGGAAGCCGATCACGGAGTCCGGGATGTCGAACTCCTGCGGACGCTCCGCGAACTCCTTCGGGTCCACGCCGGAGCCGACCAGCTGCAGCGCCAGATCGCCCACCACCTTGGAGGACGGGGTGACCTTGACGAGGTGGCCGAGCAGGTCGTCGGCCGCGGCGTACATCGACTCGATGGCCTCGAACCGCTCCCCCAGGCCGAGCGCGATCGCCTGCGTGCGCAGGTTGGACAGCTGGCCGCCCGGGATCTCGTGGTGGTACACGCGGCCGGTCGGGGCGGGCAGCCCCGCCTCGAAGGGCGCGTACGCCGAGCGGACGGACTCCCAGTAGGGCTCCATCGCGGTGGCGGCCTCGAGGCCGAGACCGGTGTCCCGCTCCGTGTGCTCGAGCGCCGCCACCAGGGCGGACAGCGGCACCTGGCTGGTGGTGCCCGCCATGGACGCGGTGGCCGCGTCGACGGCGTCCACGCCGGCCTCCGCCGCTGCGAGCAGGGTGGCCAGCTGACCGCCGGCGGTGTCGTGCGTGTGCAGGTGCACGGGCAGGTCGAACTCGGCGCGCAGGGCGGTGACCAGCTCGCGCGCCGCGGCGGGCCGCAGCAGGCCCGCCATGTCCTTGATCGCCAGGACGTGGGCGCCGGCGTCGACCATCCGGCGGGCGAGGCCCAGGTAGTAGTCGAGCGTGTAGAGCGTCTCCTTCGGGTCCGTCATGTTGCCCGTGTAGCACAGGGCCGCCTCAGCCACGGCGGTGCCCGTGGCACGCACCGCCTCGATGGCCGGGGTGATCTGCTCGACGTCGTTGAGGGCGTCGAAGATGCGGAACACGTCGACGCCGGACGCCGCGGCCTCGGCCACGAACGCGTCCGTCACCTCGGTGGGGTACGGCGTGTATCCCACCGTGTTGCGGCCGCGCAGCAGCATCTGGATCGGGATGTTCGGCAGCTCCGCGCGCAGCAGCTCGAGGCGCTGCCACGGGTCCTCGTGGAGGAAGCGCAGCGCGACGTCGTACGTCGCCCCGCCCCAGGCCTCCACCGAGAGCAGCCCCGGCAGGGTGTGCGCGACGGCGGGGGCGGCGGCCAGCAGGTCGCGCGTGCGGACGCGGGTGGCCAGCAGGGACTGGTGGGCGTCGCGGAACGTGGTGTCCGTGACGGCCAGCGCGGTCTGCTCGCGCAGGGTGCGGGCGAAGCCCTCGGGGCCCTGCTCCAGCAGCACCTGACGCCAGCCGTGCGGGGGCACCGCGTCCTCGTTCCGGCTCGGGCCGTCGAAGGGCGAGCGGTCCGGCTCCTGGTGCTTGTCGCCCGGGTGCTCGGGGAGGCGGTCGCGAGGGTCGATGCCCTCGACGCGCGGGCCGTGCGGCTGGTTGACGGTGACGTCCACGAGGTACTGCAGGGCCTTGGATCCGCGGTCCTGGGAGCGGTTCACCGTGGCCAGCTCGGGGTGCTTGTCGATGAAGTCCGTGGCGACGTCGCCGCTGAGGAACTGCGGGTCGTCCATCACGTTCATCAGGAACGGGATGTTGGTGGCCACGCCGCGCACGCGGAACTCTGCCAGGGCGCGGCGCACGCGGCGCACCGCCGTGGCGTAGTCGCGTCCGCGGCAGGTGAGCTTGACCAGCATGGAGTCGAAGTGGGGGCTGATCTCCGCACCGGCGTAGATGGTGCCGCCGTCGAGGCGCACACCGGAGCCGCCGGCCGAGCGGTAGGCGGTGATGGTGCCGGTGTCCGGGCGGAAGCCGTTGGCCGGGTCCTCGGTGGTGATGCGGCACTGGATGGCGAAGCCGCGGACCTGGAGGGCGTCCTGGGTGATGCCCAGCTCGGGCAGGGTGGCGCCGGCGGCGATGCGCAGCTGCGCGCTCACCAGGTCCACGTCCGTGACCTCCTCAGTCACGGTGTGCTCCACCTGGATGCGGGGGTTCATCTCGATGAACACGTGCTGGCCCGCACGCTCGCCCGCCGTGTCCACGAGGAACTCGACGGTGCCCGCGTTGACGTACCCCATCTCCTTGGCGAAGGCGACGGCGTCCCGGTGCAGGGCCTGCCGGATCTCCTCGTCCAGGTTCGGGGCCGGGGCCATCTCGATGACCTTCTGGTGGCGGCGCTGGAGCGAGCAGTCCCGCTCGAAGAGGTGCACGACGTTGCCCTCGCCGTCGGCGAGGATCTGGACCTCGATGTGCCGCGGCCGCAGGACGGCCTGCTCGAGGAACACGGTGGGGTCGCCGAAGGCGGTGTCCGCCTCGCGCATCGCGGCCTCGAGGGAGCCGCGCAGGTCCTCGCGGCGCTCGACGCGGCGCATGCCGCGGCCGCCGCCGCCGGCGACGGCCTTGACGAAGATGGGGAAGCCGATCTCCTCGGCCTGCTCCAGGAGCCACTCGACGTCGGCGCTCGGGTCCGAGGAGGCCAGGGTGGGGATGCCCGCACGCTTGGCCGCGCGCAGGGCCTCGACCTTGTTGCCGGTCAGCTCGAGGACGTCGGCGGGCGGGCCGACGAAGGTGATCCCGTTCTCAGCCGCGGCACGGGCCAGGCCGGCGTTCTCCGACAGGAAGCCGTAGCCCGGGTAGATCGCGTCGGCCCCGGCGTCCTTCGCCACGCGGATGATCTCGTCCACGTCGAGGTAGGCGCGCACGGGGTGGCCCTCCTCGCCGATGCGGTAGGCCTCGTCCGCCTTCTGGCGGTGGATCGAATTGCGGTCCTCGTAGGGGAAGACGGCGACGGTGCGGGCGCCCAGCTCGTAGCAGGCGCGGAAGGCGCGGACGGCGATCTCGCCGCGGTTGGCCACCAAGACCTTGGAGAAGACGGCGCCGGCTCCGGTCGACCCGGCCGCGTCCTCTGGAGGGGTGAAGTTCTCGACAGGTGCGGTCATGGTTGGGAGTGTGTCACACCGCGCCGGAGTTCCGCCTCATGTCGCGCACAGTCACCGCTGCGAGACGAAAGATGACTGACTCGGCCCTCCGGGGCGCCCCGGGGTGGAGGATCAGGCGGAGCGGCGGGCCCGACGCCGCCCGGCCAGCTCGTCCCCCGGCTCGGGGGCGCCCACCACGCTCTCGCGCGGCAGCTCGGCGAGGCTGCCCTCGACCTCGCGCCACACGCGGCCGACGGCGATCCCGAAGACGCCCTGGCCGCCCTGGACGAGGTCCACGACCTCGTCTGCCGAGGTGCACTCGTACACCGAGGCGCCGTCGCTCATCAGGGTGATCTGCGCCAGGTCCTCGACACCCCGCTCGCGCAGGTGGCCCACGGCGGTGCGGATCTGCTGGAGCGAGACGCCGGTGTCCAGGAGGCGCTTGACCACCTTGAGGACGAGGATGTCGCGGAACGAGTACAGCCGCTGGGAGCCGGAGCCGGAGGCGCTGCGGACCGTGGGGGCCACGAGATCCGTGCGGGCCCAGTAGTCGAGCTGGCGATAGGTGATGCCGGCGGCCTTGCACGCGGTGGGACCGCGGAAGCCGACGTCGTCGCCCTGGGTCCTGCCCTCGTCGAAGAGCGTGCCCTGGGCGCCGAGCGCGGGGGGCCGGCCAGGACCTGCAGTGGGTGTCACGGGGAACCTCCTGGTGCGGGGCCCCGGTGCGGGGAGGGGGACGCGACCGTCGTGTGCCGCCGGTGACCGTGGCGGCGCTCCCCGGTGACCGTGGGGAGGGCGACGGAGGCGCTCCGGGTGGCGGGGCCCTCTTCCCCTCGAAGGTACGCGCGGGTCCGGGGACGGTCAACGAAGCCGGCGGCGAGACCGCGCCGTGTCGCGCCGGCTCCGCTCAGGCGAAGTCCTCGGGGCGCACCGTGTCCAGGAAGTCGCGGAAGTCCTCGACGGCGCGCTCCTGGCCGGCGTCCTCCTCCCCCGTCCGCGCCGGCATGCCGGCGTCCGCGAGCACGGCGGGGCTGCCGAGCACGGGGGCGTCGGCGCGCAGGGCGACCACGACGGCGTCCGACGCGCGGGCGTCGACCCGGGCGCCGGTGGAGAGCACGAGCTCGGCGTGCACGACCTCGTCGCGGACCTCGGTGAGCCGCACCCGCACGACCTCGGCGCCCAGGGCGTCCACGGCGGCCAGGAGCAGCTCATGGGTGAGGGGCCGGGGCGCGCGGACGCCCTCGAGCGCGAGCGCGGCGGCGGCGGCCTCGGGCGCGCCCACCCACAGCGGGATCATCGTGCGGCCGGGCGGATCCACCAGCAGGATCACGTGGTGCTGTTCGGGCAGCTCGACGCGCACGCCGAGCACGGAGAGCGGCACGTCGCCGGCGTCGTCGGCGGGCACGGGGCGCGGCTCAGTCATCCCACTGCTCCAGCCCCACGGCCACGAGGGCCGCATGCAGCCGCAGGCTGGCCTGCGCGATCTCGCGTGCCGAGCGGGCCACGCGGGGGCGGGTGCCGGCGTCGCGGCGGGCCTGCAGCGGGGCGACGGCGCGCTCCACCAGGCCCAGTTCGCGGTCGGCCGCGGCCCGCAGCGGGCGCAGGTGCCGGGGCTCCAGGCCGTGGCCCGCGAGCACGACGGCGGCCCGGGCCACGTCCATCGCGTGGCTCGGGTAGCCGCCGTCGGGATCGACGGGCAGGAGCGAGTACTGATCCAGCTCGGCCAGCAGCTCCTCGCCCGCCCCGGATTCGGCGGCGAGCTCGGCGCGGGTCCACGACCGGCGGCCCCCGGCGACCTCGCGGCCGAGCCGCGCCGCGTCCGAGGACGCCGGGACCGCCGCGGTCCCGGGCAGGCCGGTGGGGCGTTCGCCGCGGTCCAGCGCGGCCAGGTGGTCGGCGATGACCTTGAGCGGCAGGAAGTGGTCGCGCTGCAGCGCGAGGACGAACCGGAGCCGGTCCACGTCCTCGGGCCGGAAGCGCCGGTAGCCGGCGGGGGTCCGCTCGGGCAGCACGAGGCCGCGGTCCTCCAGGAAGCGCACCTTGGACGCGGTGACGCCGGGGAATTCGGCTTCGAGGGCGGCCACGACCTCGCCGATGCCCAGCCGGCCCGCAGGGCGGGCGGTGGGGACGGCGTCGGGGAGCGGGCGCGGATCGATCACGGGGATGACGGCTCAGCCCCGCGCCGGCGCGGCGTAGTACGTGAGCCGGTACTTGCCGATCTGCACGTGCATCCCGGAGCGCAGCAGGATCTCGTCCACCCGGTCGTGGTTCACGAAGGTGCCGTTGAGGGAGTTCAGGTCCACGAGCCGATGGCCACCGTCCTCGGCCCGGAACTCCGCGTGACGACGGGAGACGGTGACGTCGTCGAGGAAGATGTCCGCGTCCGGGTGGCGCCCCACGGAGACCACGTCCTTGTCCAGGAGGAAGCGGGCGGACTGGTCCGGGCCCTCGTGGGCCAGCAGCAGCGCGGAACCGGCCGGGAGGGCGCGGATCGCGTCCGACTCCTCGCGGGTGAGGTCCGCCGAGACCAGCGGTGCCAGCTCGGTGAGGTTGATGGCGGAGGTGGACAGGTCCGGTTCACGTCCGGGCTGGTTCATGGGGTGCTCCTGTGCGGCGGCCGGCGCCGCGGCGCCGGAGGGAGAGACGAAGGGGACGCCGCCGCCCCGCCGGCCGGCGGCGGGGCGACGGCGGACGGGGCTCAGCTGGTGTGCGAGGCGTAGCCCTCGGCGTCCATGAGGCCCTCGAGCTGGGCCTCGTCCGCGAGGGTGATCTCGAACAGCCAGCCGCCCTCGTAGGGGGCGGAGTTGACCAGGCCGGGCTCGCCGTCGAGCTCGTCGTTGACGGCGGCCACGGTGCCGGAGACCGGGGCGTAGATGTCCGAGACGGACTTCGTGGACTCGACCTCGCCCACCGCGGTGCCCGCGGTGACCTCGGTGCCGACCTCCGGCAGGTCCACGTACACGACGTCACCCAGCGCATCCTGGGCGAAGTCGGTGATGCCCACGCGGACCGTGCCGGCGGCACCGGCCTCGGCGATCCACTCGTGCTCGGCGGAGTACTTCAGGCCTTCGGGGATGGAGCTCATGGAGTGCGCGTCCTTTGTGTGGTCGGGAGGGATGACGTCGTCTCGCAGACTACCGAGCGGCGCGTGATTCGCGCCACTGGCGTGCTCAGAGCACGCCGCGCATGCCGCGACGCACCGGCTTGGCGATGGCCAGCACGATCAGGCCCACGCCGAGGGTGACCGCACCGATCGTGCCGAAGTAGCCCACCTCGTTCTGCTCCGAGTAGGAGCCGGCCAGGGAGCCGGCCAGGGCCGTGCCCAGGGCGACGGACAGGTTGTACAGCGACACCATCATCACCGGGAAGCTGCGCGGGGCGACCTTGGTGGCCAGGGAGAGGCCCACCGGGGAGACGAGCAGCTCGCCCATGGTGCAGACGAAGAGGATCAGCGTCAGCCACAGCAGCGGCACGGCGGCGACGTCGGCCACCGGGATGAACAGCAGGAAGGCGATGCCGATCAGGACGATGCCGATGCCGAACTTCACCGGGGTGGCGGGCTGGCGGGTGCCCAGCTTGGTCCACAGCGCGGCGAACACCGGGGCGAACACGATGATGAAGATCGGGTTGATGGAGTTGACCCACTCCATGGGCATGAGCCAGCCGAACAGGTTCCGGTCGAGGCGGTGCTCGGAGTACAGCGCGATCACGGTGAACTGCTGCTGGAAGAGGGCGAAGAACACGGACGTGCCGATGAACAGCGGGATGAACGCCTTCACGCGCGAGCGCTCCTCCTCCGAGACCTTCGTCGAGGTCAGCAGGACCGCGAAGATCGCGATGGCCGCGACGGCGGCGAGCACGACGACGGCGTCGGAGAGGTTGTCCAGGGTGATGACGTCCGTGAGGAACAGGGCCACGACGACGGCGACCATCCCCAGGCCGATCAGGCCCCAGCGGCCGTACTGCGACCGCGGCAGCGGATCCGGGACCCGGTGCACGTCCGTGGGCAGGTTCTTGCGGGTCAGGGCGTACTGCGTCAGGCCGATGGCCATGCCGGCGGCGGCGAGGCCGAAGCCCACGTGGAAGCCCATCGTGTCGCGCGCCAGGCCGGTGAGCAGCGGGCCGAAGAGGGCGCCGATGTTCACGCCCATGTAGAAGATGGAGAAGCCGGCATCGCGCTTGGGGTCCTCGCGGGAGTACAGGGAGCCGACGAGGTTCGTGGCGTTGGCCTTGAGGCCGCCCGAACCGACGGCGACGAGCACGAGGCCCAGGGTCAGGCCCGGGACGCCCGGGACGAGGGCCAGCGCGATGTGGCCCAACATGATCCCGACGGCGCTGACGAACATGGTGCGCTCGGAACCGAGCAGGCGGTCGGCGACCCAGCCGCCGAGGATGCAGAACACGTACACCATGCCGCCGTAGGCGCCGACGATGCCCGTGGCCACGGCCGGGTCGATCCCGAGGCCGCCCTCCGCGGCGGTCCAGGACATGTAGTACACGAGCATCGCCTGCATGCCGTAGAAGGAGAAGCGCTCCCACAGCTCCACGGAGAACAGGTTCGCCAGCGGGCCGGGCTGGCCGAGGAACGGGCGGCCGCGCCAGTCGGGGGTGGCGTCGTCGGGACGGGTGGCCGTCGACGCCGCCACGCGGGCGGACGGCTCGACGTCGGGCACGCGGCCCGCGAGAGGATTCTGGGGATTTTCCACCGATCTACTGTCCTCCCCTGAGGGAGCCAGAGCAAACTCCCCGCCCGATGACGCCGATCACATCCGCGGCCCGGGCGGCGTACGTCCTAGAGTGGAGGCCGTGTCCGTCACCTCCGAGATCGCCCGTGCCCGCTCGCTCATCCGTGTGGTCCCCGACCATCCCAGCCCGGGCGTGGCCTTCCAGGACATCACGCCCCTGCTCGCCGACGCCCGCGCCCTGAGGGAGTGTGTTGAGGCCCTGGTGGCGCCGTTCGAGGGGCGGTTCGACCTCGTGGCCGGCCTCGAGGCCCGCGGGTTCCTGCTCGCCGGGGCGGCCGCCGTCCTGACAGGCACCGGCCTCGTGCCGCTGCGCAAGGCCGGGCGCCTCCCGGCGCCCGCAGCCCGCGCGGACTACACGCTGGAGTACGGGACCGCGAGCATCGAGGTCTCCGAGGACCTGCGGGCCGGGTCACGGGTGCTCCTGCTCGACGACGTCCTCGCCACGGGCGGCACCCTCGCCGCCGGCCGACGGCTCATCGAGGCACGGGGTGCGGAGGTGGTGGGCGCGGCCTGCCTGCTGGAACTCAGGGCCCTCGGCGGCCGGGCCGTCGTGCCGGACACGCACGTGCTCTTCCCGGCCTGAGCGTCCCCGCCCAGCCGACGGAGAGTGGCGGACCAAGCTGCCCCGCCCCCGGGCACGACGAAGCCGGAGCCCTGCGTTGCAGGACTCCGGCTTCGTCGATGTGGTCGCCCTTATTGACCTCTGTTCCCGTAAATATCCAACAGGGGTAGAAACCGAGAATCTGCGCCGGATCAGGGGTTCTCACGACAGCACTCGAACGACAGGTGCGGACACCTTGCCGGACGACGCTCAAACCTCTCACCCTGTCGCGGCTCCTCGCCGCAAGTGGAAGCGCCTGAACGACGAAGCTCGCGCGCAGGTGGTCGCACGGTACTCGGCAGGTGACACGACGACAGCCTTGGCGAAGGACTACGACGTCGCCAAGTCCACGATCATCGGTATCCTTCGAGCCAACAACGTTGTCGTCCGCCGCCAGCCGATGACAGCAGACCAGGTGAGTGAAGCTGCCCGCCTCTACGAGTCCGGCCTCTCCCTGTCACAGGTTGCCGAGGCACTCGGCGTGAACCAGGAGACCATGCGGGTGGCGGTCATCAAGGCAGGGGTCGTTCTTCGCGAGCCAACCAAGGCGAAAATACCGCAGTCAGACTGAAGGTATGGATCTCACGCTCAACGACGCACAGCTCCTCGTTCTCCAGTGGGTCGCAGACGGCGCCGATCTTGAGCCGCCCCCTTCATTCGGTCCGGACGTTCTGTGAGTCGTCGGTTTCCATTTGATGGGTGCACTGCCGAGCGTACTCGGCTGGGGTTAGGTAGCCGAGCGAGGAGTGCCGGCGGTGGTGGTTGTACTCGTCCTTCCAGTCGCCGATGATGACCTGTGCGTGCAGCAGCGAGTAGAAGCTGTTGATGTTGAGGCACTCGTCGCGGATCCGGCTGTTGAACGACTCGACGTACCCGTTGCGCCACGGCGAGCCCGGAGGGATGTAGGACAGGCCGGTGCGGGTGCCGGCCCAGTCGGCCATCGCCTCGCTGATGAACTCCGGCCCGTTGTCCGACCTGAGCACCGCCGGGGCGCCCCGGGCGGCGACGAGGTCCTCGAGGTGGGCGGTGAGTCGGTCGGCGGTAATCGAGCGCTCCACGAGCCCGCCGATGCACTCCCGGGTGTGTTCGTCGACGATCGAGCAGATCTTGATCGGTCGTCCGTGCTCGTCGGCGTCGAACTGGAAGTCCACCGCCCACACCACGTTCGGCGCGTCCGCCGTCGGCGCGTCGACGGTCGAGGACCCGACGCGCTTGCGTCGACGCCGCTGCGGGTGAGCCGCCCCCTTCATTCGGTCCGGACGTTCTGTGAGTCGTCGGTTTCCATTTGATGGGTGCACTGCCGAGCGTACTCGGCTGGGGTTAGGTAGCCGAGCGAGGAGTGCCGGCGGTGGTGGTTGTA
>NZ_JABFAZ010000057.1:0-3448 GCF_017168505.1 Micrococcus sp. KRD077
CCCCCGGACCTCCAGCTCCCGCAGCCGCGGCAGCCCGGCCGGCCGTGCTGAAGCAGCCGGCCGCCCATCTCCACGACACGTCCCCGCCCGCGAGCGCGGCCAGCGCCTCTGGCGCCGACGCTGCGACCATGGGTGGCCCTGGCGGTGTTGCCCCCGTGTGCGCGACCCCCGGCTCCGCAGGTGTCTTGCCGGCCCGGGGCTGGAGCGTTGGCGCATGAGACGACGGCGGCCCCCCTCCAGTGAGGGGGGCCGCCGTGGCGGGGAGGTCAGCAGAGGTTTGCCTGGCAGTCGGGGCAGATCTGGGAGATGATCCGCTCCCGCTCCACCTTGGTGCGGTGGGGCAGGACCTCGTGGACGGGCTGGCCGGCGTCCAGGGCGTCCGCCTCGTCCTGGGTGATGGAGACGTAGTCGGCCTTGCCGCAGAGGGAGCAGAGGCAGTCGATGTCGGCGCTGTCCGGGCCGTAGACGTTGTAGATGCGGTGGGCGATGCGTCCCATGGGGCGCTCCTTCGGTGAGGGGTGCAGGCCCCCTGATGCGGCCCGCTACGTGTCTAACCATACACGTCCCCCGCCTACCGCACAAGCGTCTTTCGCGGTCGGTTCAGCAGCAGCTCATGCTGCATCTCCGCGACACGTCCCCGTCCGGCCCGCGGGCCCAAGCTGCGACCGCGAGCTCATCCGCACGCGATCGCCGAGGCCGGTCATGCCGGCTCGGCCGCGGCCTCCTTGGCTGCGGAGCTGCCCGCGATGAGCTGCGCGATGAGCTCGGCGTCACCGGGGGAGCTGGCGGCCGGCGCCTGCGGCTGCTCCAGCAGCTGCTCGACCCAGTCCGGCGTCTGGTCATGACGCTGGGCGAGCACGTAGGGCCCGCGGAGCAGGGCAGGCAGGTTGTAGGCCCACACGACCGGGTCCTGGGCGTAGGTGGCGCGCCGGCGCTCGCCGCGGCCGAGGTCGTCGACGGTGGGGGTGGGCAGCTCGAGGTCGAGGTGCCCCTCGGGGTCATGGATCTGGACGTCCTCCCCGTCAACGTGCACGTATCCGACGTGCCGCTGGAGGCCGGAGGGGCCGTCCAGGTGGTGGATGGTGATGGTGAACATCAGATCTCCTTATGTTGATCTTGTATCAGTTTATCAGCGCTCGTAGAGATTCGACAGGCTCAGGATCCGGCCCTTGCTCTGCATCAGGCGTGCCCGCCGGCGCACCTCGTGGAAGCGGCCTTCCTCGATCGTGCCGCGCAGGCCCAGGCCGTCTTCGGAGTCCAGGAAGCGGGCCAGGATGGCCTTCTCCTCCCGAGTGGTCGCGCGGGCCTGCGGGTGCTGGGAGCGCGCGGCGACGAACATCGAGGCGTTCACGCCGCCGACGCCGTCGGTGAAGGCGAATCCGTTGTCGATCGCCGAGAGGCCGCGGCGATCCATCAGGACGTTGCTGCCGTGGCGGTCGACCTGCCCGATCAGGCAGTCGAAGAAGGCCAGATCACTGGCCTGATCGGAGTGGTGCGCCGCCATTTGCATCACGTTCGCCTCTGCCCGCATCGGCCCCCCGGGGACTCCATAGGAGATGGAGCCCCACTGGCCGTCGTACTTGACCAGGGCCACCGGAGGCACCAAAGCCGCGTACTTCGGGCCCAGCGCCTGGGCGAACTGCGAGGCCGCGGCCTCATGGGTGGGCTGGAGCCGGCCGTCGTGGCCATAGGCCTCGGCGGTGTCCATGTCCAGCTCGTCGTAGGGCTTGAAGTAGCCGCACGCGCCGTCGTCCCACACCAGACGCTTGATGTCGTTGACGCCCCTGCCCGCGACCGGCGCGCCCTCACGCGCCGAGTCCATCCGCATCAGCTGCCGCTCTTCGGCGGTGCGCCCCTGCCGCTCCACCAGCAACGCCACGCGCGCAGCCTCTTCCTCGCCGCACTGGTACTCCCACTCCGACCACTCAGGTCCGCGAGCGCCCGTCGAGGCTGAGCCGGGAGCCGGGGTCGGGGTGCGGTGGTCGCGGCCAGCGCCTGCGCCTGCGCCGCCGCCCGCACCGGCGACCGCGACGCCGCCGCCGGCTCCGCCGCCACCGGCCACTCCGGCGCCGCCAGCGCCCCCACCGCCGCCGACGCCTCCTGCTCCGCCGGCAGCTGCGGCGGCCGACGCTCCCCCGCGGGCCGGGGCACGGCGGGCTGGGGCCTTGGGGTCGTTGCGCAGCTCGGTCTTGGCCGCCTCCCATCCCTTCTTGGCCGGGCCCGCGGCGCGGGCGAAGACGCTTTCCGGAGCGCCGGCCTGACCGGCCCACTCCTTGATCTCGTTGACGGGCTTGCGCTGCCTCTTCAGCTCGGCCAGCTCGTCAGCCTTGCCCTCGGCCTTGGCCCACCGGGCGATCTGCTGTCCGATCGCCCGGTTCTCCCGTCGACGCTTCAGCGCGGCCTCCCGTGCCGTTGCGTTCGGGGGGCATCGACGTCCGTGGGGACACCCCGCCTCGCCCTGAGCCCTGCACATGCCAACCTCCTGGTCCGATCCATCCGCCCTGCACGGGCGCCTTCACTGACCACAAGGCCGGGCTCTCCGCGACATGTCCCTAGCTGCTGACGAGTCCGTCAGGTCAGTCGTCCAGGCCGCGGGCCCGGCGTCTGGCGGACCGATAGGCGGCGATCATGACGATGGCCACTAGCACGGCGGCGGCCCCCAAGACGAGGGGGAGGCTGACGCCGACGCCGGTGTCTGCGAGCTCGAAGGCGGCCTGGTCTGCGGGGACGAGCAGGCCGATCTCCAGCAGGCTCTGGCGCACGGAGTTCATGGCGCTGGCGGCCCAGGCGGTGAAGGCGCCGGTGCCCAGGAAGAACATGCCGGCCAGGGTGATCCAGATGATGTCGGTGCCGTCGCTGGTGCCGTTGGTGTTCGCGCTCATCTCAGTTCTCCTCGTGTTCGATGTGGCGGGTGGGCAGCATCTCGGTGGCGGCCACGGAGATGCCGCCGGCCTCCCCGGTGTCGCGCTCGATGTACTCCAGGTAGATCCCGGCCTCGTCCTCCTGGGGGTCCTCGGCGAGCACCGCCCAGGTCTCGGCGTCGGGGTCGATCTGGATCAGGTCGCCGGCCTGCAACTCCTCGGCCGGAGACTCGACGGGCTCGCCGTAGCCCTCGAAGAGGTCCTGTTCGTCGTCGGGCACGTAGGGCATGTGCTTGCGCTCGGCGATCACGGGGCGGCTGGGGTCGGCCAGCACAGCCGGAGAGGGGCGCCCGGTCGGGCGTTCCTCGACCGCGGCAGTGGCGGGAGCAGTGTTCAGGGACTGCAAGGCCGCGAGCGCGCCGGCCGGGACGGCCGACCGGGCGGCGGGCGCGGTGGCCGGCTGCACCTGGGGCTGGTCGGGGGCCTCGTAGACGCGGGCGTCCATGTAGTCGGCGTAGCTGGTGGGGTTCTCGTTGCCGTCCAGGTCCACCGTGACCGGCTCGAGGATCTCCACCAGCATCTTCTTG
>NZ_JABFAZ010000058.1:0-7897 GCF_017168505.1 Micrococcus sp. KRD077
GCCCTGAGGCTTTCAGCTGCTCGACCAGGTCCTGGCCCGAGGGCTCGCCTGGGTTCTTCTCGTCGATCATGGTCATGATTCTTACCGTTCCTCTCGGTACGGCTTACACAGACCATCTGACACGCCCGGAGAGGCCCGCTCGTCTCATCTCAGCCCGTACCCCGTGGCAAGAACCTCATGACCCACAACAGCTAGACGACTACCGCGCCGAGTTGCTCCCCGAGGACAAATCCGCCGCAATCCGTGAGCTGCGCGAGAAACACGGCGTGATCGCGATGGTCGGCGACGGCGTCAACGACGCCCCCGCCCTGGCCAACGCCGACCTCGCCATCGCCATGGGTGCCGCCAGCACCGACGTCGCCCTAGAGACCGCCGATGTCGCCCTCATGGCCGACGAGCTCGACCGGCTCCCGGCCGCCATCCGACTATCGCGCCGCGCTCGGAACAACATCAAGATCAACATCGCCCTGAGCCTGACCGTCGTCGCCATCCTGATCGTCGCCGCCCTCGCCGGCTGGATGTCCCTGACCACCGGCCTGCTCCTCAACGAGGGCAGCGCGGCGCTGATCATCCTCAACGGCCTGCGCATGCTCCGCCCGGGCCGTGGCGAAACTAGGCGCGCCCAGGTCGATTTCGGTACCCGCCAAGGTTCTGACCTGAACTCCGGGCGACCGTGCGCTCCGGGCTCGACGACCGATGGACACTCGGTAGCCGCGGGAAGCTCGTACGACCAGCGCGAGCACGGCAGATGACTTTCCGCGCCTGTCGACGTCTGCATGGCGCCGACAGGCGCGTTGCAGACCAAGGCCGCACCGTTCCGCGACGGCGAACTCATGAGGACTGGCGGGTAACGCTTGAGCGATGCCCACTTCCCCGCGAGGGCCACGGTTTCCATAGTGACTGGCCTGACCGATCTCGATGAGTACGGTAAATGAAGGCGCCGGAACCACGCGCCGACTGCATGAGGGCTTCGCCTGGGTTGGCGAGGAACGCAGTAGATCACATCGTCTCCCGCCCACGCAGCGCTCCTTCAGGGCGGAAACGATCGCCAGTTTTGCGGCATCCCGACAGCCCGACTGATGCACTGCCTAGTAGCCGGTTGGGTATCAGGAGCCTGTGGCGTCATGTCGGATGCGCGGTCCCTCAGCGAATCTCAGGCACATACTGCGGCGGTCCGATCCGGTGATACCCGGGCTAAGCACTCTGTGGCAGGCGCCCCGGCAGCGGGCTCCTAGTGGGATACGACAGTGGATCAAGCTGGGTGTCCGAACACGGCTTCTCTCCCGTGGTGGCGCGAACGGAGAGTGTCCACCGGCGGCGTGATCCCATCGCGTATGACTGCGTGAAGCTGATCTTCGTGCGAGCCGGGTCGGCGTGGTTGTTCAGCGAGTTCGGAGAGCGACCGGTCAGGGTTGGGGACGTGGTGCTGCTTGCGGCGAACACCCTGTGCGGGGCCGAACCGGAGCAGCGGGTCACGGTCACGACGCTGTTTCTGCATCGAGACTATGTGGTCGATCAGGTGTTCTGGCAGCACGCCGCGGTGTTGGCCGACCGGCTGGAGGCCAAGGATTTCATCGCGGCCCGCTATGCGGAGGCCGCCCAGGTGCTGCGGCTGGGCGAGGACCGAGCCGCGTGTGTGATGCCGTGGTTGGATGAACTCGGTCGGCTCAGCCTCAATGGGCCTGCACCGGAGCAGTTCTATCGGATGCAGTCCTTGCTGTTCGCCGTCTTGGATGTGGTGTCGCCGTTCGTGAAGACGACCGCGGTGCGCCGGTCCGCGACCCAGCACAAGGCCACCTACCTCGGCGCACCTGCCCTCCGGCGTTTGGCACCGTTGCGGGCCGAGGCCCGTGCCGCAGCCGACCGGCTGCGGGACCAGCCAGCACGACGGTGGACGCTAGCGGAGTTGGCCGAGTCGGTGCACCTGTCGCCGTCCCAGCTCGGCCGGGTCTTCGTCGACGCCTATGGGAAAACGCCGATGACATACCTGGCGACGCTGCGTGCCGAGCACCTGGCGCGGTTGCTGCGTGAGACCGATCTGCCGATCGAGGTGGCGATGCGTGAGGTCGGCTGGCACAGCCGGGGTCACGCCGCGCGGCTGTTCCGCCGGTGTGTCGGAGCGAGCCCGACGCGATACCGCCAGGTCGTCCGGCAGAAGGCACGGACCTGACGGTTCGATACGGATATTCGCTTTTGCGATACGCGTATCCGCATCATCGCCCGGGACTGCCGCACCGATAGGTGACAGGTGGGGTCTTATGCCGGGAGGGTCACGGCGGGCTTCATCATGGTCTCGTACTCGATGGGGGTCAACCGCCCGAGACGGGCTTGTCGACGGCGCCGGTGATAGGTGCGCTCGGTCCAGGTGACGATCGCGATCCGTAGCTCATCCCGGGTCGTCCAGGACCGCCTGTCGAGGACGTTCTTCTGCAGCAGGGCGAAGAAGCTCTCCATGGCGGCGTTGTCCCCGGCCGCACCCACTTTGCCCATCGAGCCGACCAAGCCGTGCCGGTTGAGGGCATGGACGAATTTCCGGGATCGAAATTGCGACCCGCGGTCCGAATGAACGATGCAACCGGCCACATCCCCGCGCCGAGCAACGGCGTTCTGCAGTGCCTGGACGGCCAGCCGGGCTTTCATTCGCGAGTCGATGGAGTAGCCGACGATCCGCCCGGAGAAGACGTCTTTGATCGCGCACATGTAGAGCTTGCCCTCGGCGGTCCTGTGCTCGGTGACGTCGGTCAACCACAGCTGGTTTGAACCGCCAGCAGTGAAGTCCCGCTCCACCAGGTCATCGTGCACCGGCGGACCCGGCTTCTTCCCGTTCTTGCCGCGCTTCTTCCCGAACACCGACCACCAGCCGTTGTCCCGGCAGATCCGCCACGCGCTGCGCTCACACATCACCTCGCCGGCTTCCTTGGCCTCATCGACCAGGAAGCGGTAGCCGAACTCCGGATCGTCCTGATGGGCGTCGAACAACGCGTTCGCCCGGTACGCCTCGGCCAGCTCGGCGTCGGTGACAGGGTCCGCCAGCCAGCGGTAGTAGGGCTGGCGGGAGAGCTTGAGCACCCGGCACGTCACCGCGACGGGGATCCCGACGGCGGCGAGCTCCTTCACGAGCGGGTAGAGCCTTTTCCCGGCAGGTTCGCCTGGGACAGGTAGGCCGCCGCCCGTCGTAGGACCTCGTTCTCCTGCTCGAGCAGGCGGATCCGCTTCTTCAGCTCACGGTTCTCGGCCGACTCGGCTTTGGTTGTCCCAGGCTTCGCGCCGTCCTCGACGTCGGCCTGGCGCATCCACTTCGACAGGGTCATCTCATGGATGCCAAAGTCCTTGGCGATCTGCGCGAGCGTCACACCCTCTTCGCGGCTGCGGGCCACGCGCACGACGTCGTCACGGAACTCTTGGGGATAGGGAGCAGGCACAGCAACATCCTTCCAGGCCGCCCTGCGGGCAAGCCAGATCAGGTGTCACCTATTCGTGCGGCAGTCCCCAGAGTCTGCCGGCTCACCCCGAACGTGCGCGCCACCTCAGCCTTCGGGATCCCCATCTCGATCATCACGCACGCCTGCTCCACGTCGGTGTCCGAGAGCTTCGGGGCCTGCACGTACTTGCCCCGAGCCTTGGCCAGGGCGATGCCCTCGGCCTGGCGCTCCTTGATCCGCCGGCGCTCGAACTCAGCGAACGCAGCCAGGATCCCCAACATCAACCCGTCCACCGGGGAGGTGCCGGACTTGTCCACGGTGATCCGCTCTGACACGAACTGCACAGCACACCCCTTGGCGGTGAGCTCATCCACGATCGCGTACAGGTCCCGAGTGTCGCGGCCCAACCGGTCCATGGAGGGGACCTTCACCAGGTCCCCCTCCCGCACGTACCGCATCAGCTCCGCCAACCCGGCGCGCTTGGCGCGGGAGCTGCCGGAGATCTTGTCTTCGAAGATCCGGTCGCACTCCCCCACCGCCTCGAGCTGGCGGTCCAGGTTCTGCTCAGCCGAGCTGACCCGCACATAGGCCACTGTCTGTCCAACCACGCCTAAGACCCTCCGGCACTTGTGTCCAACGACCCGGTTTAGGACCGTCTCTGACGTGATGGTCTCGTGGGGGCGGGGGGTGTGTAAAGGGGTATACCCCCTTGGACAGCCTGCTTCTCGACGGGGCGGCACCGCTGCGCAATGAAGGTGGGGACGATTCATCCTCGAGTCGAGCTCGGCACCAGCCAGATGGCAGCCGCATCCGTCTCGATGAGTTCCACGGGCCCGACTGCGACCACGCGCAGTCGGAAGTGGCCGGCCTCGGCCACCTCGACGACACTGTCGGGAACGATTCCGGCCTGCTGGAAGCGGATCAGACGCTGCGGGTCGGCGTCGGAGATGCGTAGGACCCGGTAGAACCCCGGCTCGGCTGCATCCAGGCGGACCGCGTGGGCCGGCCGCTCCCGCTGCCCTACGGGAGTGGGGATGGGGTCGCCGTGGGGATCGTGCGTGGGGTGGCCCAGCATCTGATCGATCCGCTCGATCAGCTCGTCGGAGGCGGCGTGCTCGAGTCGTTCGGCTTCCGCGTGGACCTCGTCCCAGGAGTAGCCTAGGCTCGCGGCGAGGAAGCTTTCCAGCAGCCGGTGCCGGCGGACCATCGCGATCGCGTGCTCGCATCCCTTCCCGGTGAGGGTCACGGGCTTGTAGGGCTGGTACTCGACCAGGCCCTGGGCTGCCAGGCGCTTGACCGTCTCGGTGACGTTGGGCGCGGTGGTGCCCATGCGTGCGGCCAGGCTCTTCGTGCTCAGCGGCGCGTCTCCCCACTCCGTGGCGGACCAGATCGCCTTGAGGTAGTCCTGGGCCACCGGAGTGATCTCGTCGAGGCTCATGGCCTGCACGATAGCGGGACCTCCTTCACCCCTGCCCGGTCAACGTCAGCCACAGCAGCACGGCGTTCAGGGCCACGATCAGAGCCACGACCACCCATGCCACCGTCTGCAGGGGCGTGGAGTTCGCGTGTCGGCCCATCACGGCCCGGGCACCGGTCAGTCGGACCAGGGGGATCATGGCAAAGGGGATGCCGATACTGAGCAGCACCTGGGAGAGGACGAGCGCCCAGGTGGGGTCCACCCCGGAGGCGATGACCAGCAGCGCGGGGATCAGCGTGAGCACCCGCCGCAGCATCTGAGGGATGCGCCAGTGCAGCAGCCCGCCCATGATCTCCGACCCCGCATAGGAGCCCACCGCGGTGGAGGCCAGCCCGGAGGCCAGCAGGCCGACGCCGAAAAGGACACCCACCGTGGGGCCCAGTGCGGTCGTGATCGCCGCGTGGGCGCCTTCGATGCTGTCCGTCCCGGAGACCCCGGAGAGATTGGCCGCCGCCAGCAGCAGCATCGCGATGTTCACCGACCCTGCCACCAGAAGCGACAGCCCCACATCCCACCGGGTGGCCCGCAGCAGCCTGCCAAGGGTGCCCGGATGAGCGTGGGCCCCCTGATGGCGGTCACGCGCCAGAGCTGAGTGCACATAGATCGCGTGGGGCATCACCGTGGCCCCCAACATGCCGGCCGCCAGGAGCACCGTCTGGGTTCCCTCGAACCGGGGGACCATGCCCGCCACGGCCTCACCCCAGGAGATGGGCCCGTAGAACAGTCCCGAGACGAACCCGAGGGTGATCACGGCCAGCAGGCCCATGACGACGAACTCGAAGGGCTGCTGCCCGCGCCGGGACTGCACACCCAACAGGATCATCGAGACCACCCCGACGATCACCCCGCCGGCCAGCAGGGGGATACCGAAGAGGATGTGCAGGGCAATGGCCCCTCCGATCACCTCGGCCAGATCCGTGGCGGCGGCCACGATCTCCGCCTGCACCCAGTACGCCAAACGCCGCCCGCGCGGCAACCGGTGCCCCAGCAGCTCCGGAAGCGAGCGGCCGGTGACGAGCCCGAGCTTCGCCGAGAGGTACTGCACGAGCATGGCCATCAGGTTCGCTGCGACCAGCACCCAGACCAGCAGGTACCCGTACTGGGCCCCCGCCGTCAGGTTCGCAGCCACATTGCCGGGGTCCACATAGGCCACCGCCGCCACGAAGGCCGGCCCCAGCAGCCGCATTCCCCGACGACCGGGGCGATCCACCCTCTCCACGGCGACCTTGCCATCCGCCGGCCGATCCACACCGGCGGTCATCCGAGGCTCCAATGGCGATGCATGCATGAGATTTAACATACCTGAACTCTGAGGAGACAGGTGGTCTGACCACACCCCGGCACCCCGGCAGTCTCAGATGCACCGACGGCCGTAGCCGAACACTCCTGCTTTCACGAACCTAATCGTGTGCACCTGAATTCTTTTGTGTGCCCTAACTGGAGTACCCCTCATGGAAATCTCCCGCCGTTCAGTAGCCACCGGCCTCGCCTGGGCCGTGCCGGCCGTGGCCGCATCGACGGCCGCGCCCGCCATGGCCGCCTCCTCCTGCGCGGGGTACACCGCAGGCAAGCCCCTCCCAGCCTCGGCGTTCACCCTGACCTACCTGCGCATCACCAACGAGACGCTCGGCAGGCTGTCCAACAAGCAGGTGGCCCTCGATTTCGACTTCCGCCTCAGCGACGAGGCCGCGGCCTGCGGGGTGCGCACCGGATCCGTCTCCTCCACCAGCAACGGCGGCACCTCCCGGATCGCCTTGAACAACGGGAAGACCTACAACGCGACCAACGGCCTCGCCGTCCCGGCCAACGGATCCGTAGGACGCACCGACGGTACCTGCCGGCTCGGCCTGGACCGCACTGAGGCCTGCGGCACCACGGGGCAGTCCCCCTACAGCGTCGCCGGGTCCACGGGCGCCAGCTCGACCGCCGTCACGGCCATCTCCCTCTACCGGTCCATCACGGTCTCCGGCTACGGCACCACCGTCGTCTACCTCAACGCCACGGGTGTGGGCACCAACCTGTCCGTGAGCGCCGCACCGCTGATCTGACCCCCGCACGACGGACCGCCATGCCGCCTCTGAAGGATCAGGACCTCGCCCTCACACCAGGACAACGCCCCCACCATCCCCTGAGGGACAGGGGGTCGCTTCTGGCATACCCAGCTTGACAGCCGAACAGTTCATCACTGCCCTCATCCTTCACGAAATCCGAGACAGCCTCTCAGGGCGCCGGGTCGGCCTGTCCCGTAACCGGATGGGCCCGCTCCCGGGCCGCCGGAGGAGATTCGGAAGCGATGCACGCCACCGACTGCGACCCGCTACCAAGGCCTCAGCTCGCGTCCGAAGTTCACCCCCGCCACAGGTCAAGCGTGTGCCAGTCTTCCGGAACACCCATCGATTGGACTGAGAGGGCATGCGATGTGGGGAAGGTGCGGAACAGCTCGGCCAGGCGCGGCGCCCAGGACCGCTCCGCCTCGATGGGCCGCAGCATGTAGGCGATGATCGCCAAGGCGTTGTAGGTGCCGAAGTCCCCTTTGGGGGCGGCGGGTTCCCGCAGATGGTCGAGGAGGGGCACCATGCCTGCCGCCGGCCGGGACGGGGCGTTCTGGAGCTTGCGGTTGAAGAGCCGAGCATGATGCGCGGCCACGTTGCGCACGTAGTTCAAGCTGGCCAGCCAACTGCCCATCATCTTCTTCTGGGGGATCCCAAAGGCCGTGGCGACTTCCTCGGCATCCTTCTGAAGCATGCCCTGGTAGAGGTTCGACAGGTGTCCCAGCTCCAGCAGCTCGGTCAACGCCCAGACCGGCATGTGGTCGTCGTACTTCTGCCGGAAGTGGGCGACGAACTGTTCGTCCGAGCCGTCCCGGCGTTGGGGCGTGTCAGATGGTCTGTGTAAGCCGTACCGAGAGGAACGGTAAGAATCATGACCATGATCGACGAGAAGAACCCAGGCGAGCCCTCGGGCCAGGACCTGGTCGAGCAGCTGAAAGCCTCAGGGC
>NZ_JABFAZ010000006.1:0-19187 GCF_017168505.1 Micrococcus sp. KRD077
CCCCAGCGCCGACGGCGCGCACCCCGGGCCCGCGCCCGACGTCGTCGCCCCCGACGCCGCCCTGCCCACCGGTGAGGCGGTCGTCCAGGAGCTGCCGTGGCGCTGGTCCGTCCAGGGCCGCATCTTCCTGATCGGCGGCCTGGGCTTCATGTTCGACGCGTGGGACGTCACGCTCAACGGCGTGATGATCCCGCTGCTGCGCGAGGAGTGGGCCCTGGACAAGGCCGACGCCGCGTGGATCGGCACCGCCAACCTCATCGGCATGGCCGTGGGCGCGTTCCTGTGGGGCACCATCGCGGACCGCATCGGCCGCAAGGCGGCGTTCGCGTGGACGCTCGCGATCTTCTCCGTGTTCACGATCGCGGGCGCGCTGACCGACTCCCTACTGTGGTTCGCGCTGTTCCGCTTCGTGGCCGGCATGGGCCTGGGCGGCACGATCCCCGTGGACTACGCGCTCGTGGGCGAGTTCACCCCGCGCCGGCTGCGTGGCCGCGTCCTGGCCGCGATGGACGGCTGGTGGCCCGTCGGCGCCGCGCTGTGCGGCCTCGTCTCCGCCTGGCTCGTGGGCACGTGGGGCGACTGGCGCCTGCCCCTGCTGGCCATGGTCCTGCCGGCCCTGCTCGTGTTCGTCGTGCGCCTGGGCATCCCCGAGTCCCCGCTGTTCCTGATGAGCCGGGGCCGCGAGGCACAGGCCCGCGCCGTCATCGACCGCATGGTGGCGGCCACCGGCGCGCCCCGCCGGCCCTACACGATGCCCCCGGCCGAGCCGGCCCGCTCCGGCGGCGTCGGCGCGCAGCTCGCCGCGGTCTGGCGGTTCTCCCCGCGCATCACCGCGATCGCCTGGGCCCTGTTCGTGGCCATCATGCTCGTCTACTACATCGCGCTGCAGTGGCTGCCCACGTTCCTCATCGACGCCGGCTACGCGGAGGGCCGCGCCTTCATCATGACCTCCGGCATGGCCGCGGCCGGCCTGCTCGGCGTGGTCGTGGCCACCGCGCTGATCGAGGTCACCGGCCGCCGCTGGCTGCTGGCCGTCAGCGCCGTCGTCGCGAGCGCCCTGACCGTCTGGCTGGCGAGCGTGCTGGACGTGCCCGCCGCGGTGCTGCCGCTCGTGCTGGCGTTCGGCTTCGTGGTGCAGGTCGCGATCCCGGTGCTCTACACGTACGTCTCCGAGCTGTACCCGACGACGCTGCGCGCCTCCGGCTTCGGCTGGGCGTCGGCGGCCTCGCGGGTGGGCGCGGGCCTGGGCCCGCTGCTCTTCGTGGGCACGCTGGTCCCCGCCCTCGGGCTGCCGGGGGCGTTCGCCGTCACCGGCGGGCTCGTGGTCCTGGCCTGCGCGGCGATGCTGGCGCTGGCCCCGGAGACCCGCGGCCGCGCCCTCGAGGTCAGCGCCGACTGAGCTCGCCGAGCACGCGCAGCAGCAGGGCCCGCTCTTGGACCTTGATGCGCTCGTGCAGCTCGGCCTCGGTGTCCGTGTCCAGCACGGGCACCGCGGCCTGGGCGAGGATCGGGCCGGTGTCCACGCCCGCGTCCACCACGTGCACGGTGCAGCCGGTGACCTTCACCCCGTGCGCCAGCGCGTCCCGGACGCCGTGGGCCCCCGGGAAGGAGGGCAGCAGGGCCGGGTGGGTGTTGAGGATGCGGCCGTCGAACCGCTCGAGCAGCGGGGCGCCCAGGATCCGCATGAACCCGGAGCACACCACCCAGTCCGGCGCGTAGGCGGCGACGGCGTCCGCGAGCGCCTCGTCCCACGCGCGCCGGTCCGCGTGGTCCTTCGGTGACACCACGAACGTCTCGATCCCGTGGGCGCGGGCGCGCTCCAGGCCGCCGGCGTCGGCGACGTCGGCGCCCACCGCGGCGATCTCCACGTCCAGGGCGCCGGAGGCGACGGCGTCGAGGACGGCCTGCAGGTTGGTGCCGGAACCGGAGACGAGGGCAACGATGCGCATGCGCCCATCGTAGGGTGAGGGGGTGTCCGCCCCCGTTCCCTCCTCCCCCGCCCGCCGCAGGGCGCCCCGGACCCCGGCCGCGTCCGCACCGGCCGTGCCCTGCTGTGGCAGTCCGTGGCGCTGCTGGGGATGGTGCTCTCCTTCTCCCTCGTGCTGCCGTGGAAGCTGATCGCCCTCGCGCTGGGGCTGGTCGCCCTCGTGCTCGGCGTGCGCGTGTGGGTCACGAGCCGCGGCGCCGACCGCTCGGGACTGCCCCGCGCGGTGGCGTCCGCCGGCATGGCGATGGCGCTGGTGGGCATGACGACGGCGGCGCTGCCGCTGCTCGCGTGGGACGCGACGGTCCAGCTCGAGCAGTGCGGCGCCTCCGCGCTCACCGTGCGGGCACAGCAGGCGTGCGCGGACGAGTTCACCCGTCAGGTGGAGGAGCGCACGGGGGTGCCCCAGCTGCGGCCCTGAGCCGCGGGCGTCAGTCCCGCGCCCGGCGCGGGGACGGCCGGTCGCGCGGGCCCGAGGCACGGTCGCCGGACCGCGGCGCCGTCGTCGTCCCGTCCCGGTGCCCGGCCACGGCCAGGGCCGTGAGGTAGCCGGCCGCGCAGCCCAGCGCGACCCATCCGGCGACGGCGGCGCACACCGCCCAGACGTGGGAGCCGATGTCCGTCAGCGTGCCGAGCCCGAGCGTCCCGGAGGTGAGGGCCAGCGGCACGAGCAGCAGCAGCCCCGTGAGCAGTCCGGTGAGCACGGCTAGGGCCAGCGTGGACAGCGTCAGGGACACCGCGCGGCTGCCGTGGCGGGTGTGCAGCCAGTCGTCGAGGTGGTTCTCCCCCTCCCGCAGCAGCCACACGCCGGCCACGACGCCGGCGCCGATCGGCACGGCCAGCAGGAGCAGCTGCCACGGCGACCACGTCCCGGGCAGCGCACCCAGCGCCGGGAGGGCGGGCGCGGTGGCCGGCGTCGCGCCGAACACGGAGTAGAGGCTGTCCGCACCCACGGAGAACCCCGGGCCCGCCGTCCACGCGATCGACCACGCGGTGAACGTGGGCAGCCAGCCGATCTGCAGCAGCGCCAGCAGCAGGCCGCCCAGCGGGCCGCCCCCGATCGCCTGGGCCACGGTGACGACGGCGGCCCACTCGACGGCCAGCCGCCCCGCCACGAGCAGCGCGTTCAGGCCCGTCAGGGCGAGCACGGCGACGGCCGCGGCGCGCACCACGGACCACGCGTACGAGCCGGCCCAGCGTTCGTACTGCGAGCGCCGCGAGATC
The DNA here is from genome assembly GCF_017168505.1 of Micrococcus sp. KRD077. Taxonomy (NCBI): domain Bacteria; kingdom Bacillati; phylum Actinomycetota; class Actinomycetes; order Micrococcales; family Micrococcaceae; genus Micrococcus; species Micrococcus sp. KRD077. The sequence goes on from NZ_JABFAZ010000006.1 coordinate 3,209, forward strand.
CGCTCCGTGAGGTCCAGGCCGATCAGGTGCGCCCAGGTGCCGGCCTCGCGCCGCGCCCCCGCGAGGGCGGCGACGCCGAAGAGCAGGGCGGGCAGCAGCGCCGCCGGGGCGGGGTGGGCCGTCAGCTCGTCCGTGCCGGGCAGGAACGCCACGGCCAGCCCCACCAGGGCGTAGGCCCCCACCGCGCCCACGAAGGCCTGCCACGCCTGGTCCCGGTAGGACGCGCGGGCCAGGCGCCGGCCGGCCCGCCAGGACAGCGCGAGCGGGACCAGGGTCAGGCCCCACGGCACGAGCCACGCCGTGCCGGTGATGAGGTGATCCGGCGCGGTGGGCATGGCCGTGGCCACGGTGACGGGCACCGCGTGCAGGGCCAGCCACAGGACGCCGCCCACCTGGACGGCGCCCTCGATGGTCGGCCGCTCGAACCCGCCCGTGGCCCACACCGCGAGGGTGGGGACCATGACCGCCAGCAGGCTGATCATCGCCGTGACGAGCGCCTCGACCACCCCCTGCAGCCACAGCGGCAGGGGGACGGGGCGCAGCAGACGGGGCGCAGCGGGGCGGGAACTCACCCGTCCATGGTGCCACCCGACTCCGGGCGGCGCCTGGACGGGGGCGGGCCGCGCGGGCCGGTGCGACGACCGTCACGCGCCCCGAGAGTTCACCGCGGGGTCACCGGGCCGTCGTCGGCGGGTGTCCCGGCCGTGGTCCGGGGTCCTTAGCGTCGGCCACGTGCGTGTCGTCGTGGTCGCCGAATCGTTCCTGCCCCATATGAACGGGGTCACCCACTCCATCCTCCAGGTGCTGCGCCACCTGCGGGAGCGGGGCGACGAGGCGATGGTGGTCGCCCCGGCTGCCTCGTGGTCCGCCGGGTGGACCCAACGCGCGGGCGCCGGTGAGGCCCCCCGCGAGGTCGAGGGCTTCCCCGTGCGCACCCTGCCCTCCGTGCCCCTGAGCGGGTACGCCTCCGTGCGGGTGGCCGCCGGCACGGTGGGCCGGCTGCGCGGCATGCTCGCCGACTTCGCCCCGGACGTGGTGCACATCGCCTCCCCCTTCGTGCTGGGCTGGCGCGCGGTGCAGGCGGCCGAGGAGCTCGGCATCCCCTCCGTGGCCGTCTACCAGACCGAGGTCCCCGGCTACGCGGCCCGGTACGGCGCCCCGTGGCTGGAGGACGTCCTGTGGAGCCACGTGGCGCGCCTGCACAACATGGCCACGCTGACGCTCGCGCCGTCGTCGTTCACCGTCCGGCAGCTGCACCGCCAGGGGGTGCGACGCGTGCACCTGTGGGGCCGCGGCGTCGACTCCCGCCGATTCCATCCCGCCAAGCGGGACGAGGCGCTGCGCGCCGAGCTCGCCCCGAACGGCGAGAAGCTCGTGGGCTTCGTGGGGCGGCTGGCGCACGAGAAGCAGGTCGGGGACCTGCGGGTGCTCTCGGACCTGCCGGGCACCCGCCTCGTGGTCATCGGCTCCGGGCCGCTGCGCGAACAGCTCGAGCGGGAGCTGCCCGGCGCGCACTTCGCCGGCTTCCAGGGGGGCGAGGACCTCGCGCGCCACGTGGCCAGCCTGGACCTGTTCGTGCACCCCGGCGAGTCCGACACCTTCGGCCAGACGCTGCAGGAGGCGATGGCCTCGGGCGTGCCCGTCGTCGCCGTCGGCCGCGGCGGCCCCCTCGACATCGTGGACGCCTCCCGCACCGGCTGGCTCTACCCGCCCGGCGAGCTGGACGAGCTGCGCCGCCACGTCGCGGACCTCGTGTACGACGACGTCAAGCGGGCCGCGTTCGCCGACGCGGCGTGGGCGTCGGTGCAGGGCCGGACCTGGCCGGTGCTGTGCGAGCAGCTCGTGGGCTACTACGAGAAGGCGATCGCGGTGCAGGAGCGCCGCCGCGTGGAGCTGGCCCGCCGGCTGCTGACGGCGCCGTCGCTGCTGGCCGCGCGCGTGTTCGGCTGAACCCCGGGACGGACGACGGGCCGGACGCCGGACGGGCGCCCGGGTGTCGTGTCCGGAGTCGTGGCTAGGGTGGCGGGCATGGACGCCACCCCGCATGCCCTGTCTCTTATACCCGCCGCCTCGCCGGCAAGGACGTGCACCCCGTCGGCCTCGGATGCATGAACATCGTGCACGGCTACTCCGGATTCCTCGACGACGACGCCGCCGTCGACCTGCTCACCCGCGTGCTGGACGACGGCACCGACCACCTGGACACCGCCACCCTCTACGGCGGCGGCCGCAGTGAGGAGCTCGTGGGGCGCGCGCTCGCCCGGGCGGGGTCGGGCGTCCGCGAGCGCGTGCTGCTCGCCTCCAAGGGCGGGCTCGTGCGGGACGGGCAGCGACGGATCGACGGCCGCCCGGAGACACTGCGCGCGCACGTGGACGCCTCACTGCGCCGGCTCGGCCAGGACCGGATCGACCTGTACTACCTGCACCGGCTGGACCCGGAGGTCCCCGTCGAGGAGTCCGTGGGAGCGCTCGCGGAGGCCGTCACGGACGGCAAGATCGGGGCGATCGGCCTGTCCGAGGTCTCGGCCGTCACCCTGACCCGGGCCGTGGCCGTCCACCCGATCGCGGCCGTGCAGTCCGAGTACTCCCTCGCCACCCGCAACCCCGAAGGGGGCGTGCTCGAGGCGTGCCGCCGCCACGGGACCGCCTTCGTGGCCTTCTCCCCCGTCAGCCGCGGCCTGCTCACGGACGCGCCGCCGCGGCTGGACCGGCTGGACGCGGGAGATCTGCGGCACCGGCTGCCCCGCTTCGCCGAGGGCCACTACGAGGCCAACCTGACGCTGCGCGAGGCGCTCTCGGCCGAGGCCGTCCGGCTCGGGACGAGCACGGCGGGGCTCGCCGTCGCCTGGGTCCTGGCCCAGGGCGAGGACGTCCTGGCGATCCCGGGCACCACCTCGTGGGAGCACTGGCTCGAGGACCGGGACGCGCACGAGGTGCGGCTGACCCCGGCCGACGTCGCCCGGCTGGACGACCTCGTCAACGACGCGACCGTGGCGGGGCCGCGCTACAGCGAGAGCCAGCAGGCCAGCATCGACACCGAGGCGGCGCCGCCGCGCTGAGCCGAACGTGGGGCCCGGGGTGGCCCGCGTCTCATTTCGGTAACAGAGCGCGCTCCCTGTCAGGATGGGCGTCAGGCACCGCGGCCTCCTCCGACCGCGGCGCGCCACGGGGGGCACCGCGGGGCGTCTCTACCCCGACGTCCGAGGAGGACACCATGAATGAGTCTCTGGAGACCCTGCGCGACGAAGTGTTCGCGCGCAACCCCGGCGAGGCCGAGTTCCACCAGGCGGTGTCCGAGGTGTTCGAGGCGCTGGGACCGGTGATGCAGCGCCACCCCCAGTACGTCGAGGCCGGGGTCATGCACCGCCTCTGCGAGCCGGAGCGCCAGATCATCTTCCGCGTCCCGTGGATCGACGACGCCGGCGTCGTGCAGGTCAACCGCGGGTTCCGCGTGGAGTTCAACTCGGCGCTCGGCCCGTACAAGGGCGGGCTGCGCTTCCACCCCTCCGTGTACCTCGGGATCGTCAAGTTCCTGGGCTTCGAGCAGATCTTCAAGAACTCGCTCACCGGCATGCCGATCGGCGGCGGCAAGGGCGGCTCGGACTTCGACCCCGCCGGCAAGTCCGACCGCGAGATCATGCGGTTCTGCCAGTCCTTCATGACGGAGCTGCATCGCCACATCGGTGAGCACACGGACGTGCCGGCCGGTGACATCGGCGTGGGCGCCCGCGAGATCGGCTACATGTTCGGCCAGTACAAGCGACTGACCAACCGCTTCGAGGCCGGCGCCCTCACCGGCAAGGGCCTGACGTGGGGCGGCTCGCTGGTCCGCACTGAGGCCACCGGCTACGGCGCCGTGATGTTCGTCGACTCCATGCTGCGCACGCGCGGCGAATCCATGGACGGTCAGCAGGTGCTGATCTCCGGCTCCGGCAACGTGGCCATCTACGCCGCGGAGAAGGCCGCCGCGCTCGGGGCCACCGTGCTCACCGCGTCCGACTCCTCGGGCTACATCGTGGACCCGGACGGCCTCGACCTGGACCTGCTCAAGCAGATCAAGGAGGTCGAGCGTGCCCGCATCTCCGAGTACGCCGAGCGCCGCGGCGGGCGGTCCCGCTACGTGACCGGCGGCAGCGTCTGGGACGTCGAGGGCACCGTGGCCCTGCCGTGTGCCACCCAGAACGAGCTCGACGAGTCCGCCGCGCGGACCCTGCTGAAGAACGGGGTGAAGGCCGTGGCCGAGGGCGCGAACATGCCCTGCACCGAGGCGGCCGCCCACCTGTTCGTCGACTCCGGGACGCTGTTCGGCCCGGGCAAGGCCGCCAACGCGGGCGGCGTGGCGACGTCGGCGCTGGAGATGCAGCAGAACGCCTCGCGGGACTCGTGGAGCTTCGACTACACCCACGACCGGCTCGAGCAGATCATGCGCGACATCCACGACCGCTGCGTGGAGACCGCCGAGGAGTACGGCACGCCCGGCAACTACGTGGCGGGGGCGAACATCGCCGGGTTCATCAAGGTCGCCGACGCGATGATCGCCCAGGGCGTGGTCTGAGGCCCGGCCCTGTCCCTTCCGTGATCCTCCGCCGCCCTGCGACATCACCGCCGTTCTGACGCGCGGTGATGTCGCAGGGCGGCGGTCGCTCAAGGGCGCCCGGCTCCTGCACAGGCCCCCCGACGTCGGGTGCCCTCCACCGTCCGCGCGGCCGACCCCTCGCGCCCCGGACGGGCCCACGAGACTGGGCCGCATGACCCTGCTCTCCGACCACTCGCGTGCGCTGCTCCCGGGACGCGGGCCCCTGCTCAGCGCGGCGGACCCTCACGACGGGGCGGCGCGGCGCCGTCTCGAACGCGCCTGGACCCGCGGGGTCCTCGTGCGGCTCTGCCCGCGCGTCTACATCAGCGTCAGCGACTGGGCCGCGCTGCGTCCGTGGGACAGGGCGGTCGTGTCCGCCGTCGCCCTCTCGATCGCCCGCCCCGCGACGGTGTTCACGGGCCTGACCGCGGCCCGGTTGCACGGTCTGGGGCCGGCCGTCGAGCCGCCCGTGCTCGAGCTGCGCGCCCCCTCGCCCGGGCATCACGGCGCCGGTCCGCTGACCCGCCGTCCCTTCGCCCCCTCCGTGGTGGCCCACGATCGCCGGCTTCCCGTCCCGCCGCGCCTCAGCCGGTCGAGGCCGTCCTGTCGGACGGGCAGAGCCTGGGAACCGTCCTGGCGGATCCGCTGCCCACGGTGCTGCTGGTGCTGGGGGCGGCCACCCCGTTCCGCGACGCCGTGGCCCCGCTGGACGCGCTCGTCCGAGCCTGGCCCGAGGAGGCCGCACGCTGGGCGAGGCAGGCGGAGAGCCGACTCGGATCAGCGGCCGCCCTCCGCCGATTCGAGCGGGCCTGGCACTTCGCGGACGCGCGGGCGGAATCCGCCGGCGAGTCCTACAGCCGGGCCATCATCCACGAGCTCGGCTTCGTCCCGCCCACGGCGCTGCAGCATCGCCACCGGGATGCGAACGGACGCGCGGTGGCCCGCACGGACTTCTGGTGGGAGCAGGTGCGGGTGTACGGGGAGTTCGACGGGCTGGGCAAGTACGACCTGTCGTTCTTCGACGGTGACGACACGGCCCGCCGCGCCAGCATCCGCCGGGAGAAGGAACGGGAGGTGGCCCTGCAGCTGGTCACCCGGGCGGGTGCGCATTGGACGTGGGGAGACCTCCTGCGGCCGGACCGGCTGGCGCGGATCCTCACCGCCGCGGGCGTCCCCCGCTCGGTCTGATCCGCGGCCGTCCCACGGGCCCTGTCTCGACTCGGCGAGCCCGAGCGGCGGACCTCCGCTCTGCGACATCGCAGCCACTCTGCACGGCGGTGATGTCGCTGGGCGGCTGTCGGGCGGTCAGCAGCCCACCTCGGCCCACCTCAGCCGGCCAGGGCCGCCCGCTGCTCGGGGCTGATGCGCACGGGGCGGCCCGTCTGCCCGTCGACGAACACCATGACGGACGTCGCGGTGGCGCAGAGGGTGTCGTCGACGCCGTCGTGCAGGGCGTAGCCCACGTGCACCGAGGCGGCCTTCACGGCGTCCACGCTCACCACCACGCGCAGCGGCACGGGGCGGTAGGGCATCTGGGCCCGGTACTTCACGGTGTGCTCGGAGATGAACGTCCGCACACCGGGGGCCACCCCCTCGAGCAGGTCGATCGGCGGGGCCTGCCCGCCACCGGCGCCGGTGTTCGCGGGCACGCCGAAGGCCGCCACGCGGGCCTCCTCCAGCAGCTGCACCACGGCGATGTTGTTCACATGGCCGTAGGCGTCCATGTCCGCCCAGCGCAGCGGGATGCGGACCTCGACGGAGCGCGAGGCGGTCATCGGGCGGCCTCCTCGTCCGCGGACCGACCGTCACGCTGCGCCGCGGCGTCGAGGGCCGCCGGCGCCTCGTCGTCGCCGAGGATGTCCTCACGCCAGGCCTCGGGCTGCACGTCCACGAACTCGACGGGCAGGATGCCCAGGTCCTCGAGCTGATTGGACAGCGTGGCCCCGTCCGGGCCGTAGCACCACGGGATGCCCGGGGTGGAACGGCGGGTGTCCTCCGCCCGGCCGCCCGCGAGCAGCGCCTGCGAGGGGGTCAGCTGCCGGATGACGATCGCCTTGACCCGGTCGGGGTGGCGCTGCGCGAACTCGGCGTAGATCTCGGGGTCGTGCTGGCCGTCGTCGCCCACCAGGATCCACTGGATGTCCGGGAACTGCTCGGCGAGGCGCTCGAGCTGGACCCTCTTGTGCTCCTGACCGGAACGGAACCAGCGGTCCCTCGTGGGCCCCCAGCTGGTCAGCAGCAGGGCGCCGAGCGGGTAGAGGTTGCGGCCCAGGAAGCGGGTGAGGGTCTGCGCCACGTTCCACGCGCCCGTGGACAGGTACAGCACGGGGGCCTTCGGCTCGAGCTCGGCGATCCGGCGCAGCAGCACGGCGATCCCCGGGGTGGGCGTGCGGGCGTGCTCGTCGATCACGAACGAGTTCCAGGCCGCCAGCAGGGGGCGGGGCAGCGAGGTGACCACCACCGTGTCGTCGATGTCCGAGACCAGGCCGACCCGCGCACCCGGCTCGCAGATGTACAGGTCCATGACGGCGCGCTCCTCCTGGCCGCCGACATGGAGGGTGGCGGTCTGCCAGCCGGGCTCCAGCTCGACGTCCAGCACGACGTCGACGACGCCCATCCGGTCCGTGCGCACCGTGGTGCGCAGGTCCCCCACCTGCACCTCCACCTCGGCGTAGGCCATGGGCGGGGCCACGAAGTTGCGCCAGCCGCGCACGCCGTCCGCCACCACCTTCGACAGCCGACGGCCGTTCATGAACTCCTCGTCGGAGGCGATCACCACACGGGAGAGGATCCGCACCCAGCTGGTGCTGCCGTAGCCCGTGAACGCCATGACCGTCGGCACGTTGCCGGCACGCAGCGCGCGGGCGCGGTGCCAACGGTTCCACCCCTCCTGCAGGTGCGTGGCGACGTTCTCCACGGGAGTGGGGTCACCGGAAGGGGCCAGGCGGCCGCGCCGGGGCGCGGGCGTGGGGGCGTCGGAGGCTGCGGGCATGCGCCCAGTATTCCGCACCGTGCGCTCTCAGCGGATCTCGGGGACCAGCGCGGTCAGGCGGTCCAGCATGCGGCCGACCTTGCCGTTCTCGATCGCGGCGGCCACGTGCCCGTCCGCGAACCGCTCGCCGCGCACCAGGTAGGTGAACAGCGTGCCGAGGTCGGCCAGGGACGCCTCGGCGATGCCGGCCTCGCTCACCCGGTCCACGTTCCGCAGGTAGTCGACGTCGATGCCCGCCAGCTCCTGCGCGGCCACGAGGCCGGGGAACACGCGGTCGTCGTAGTCCGGGTAGACGCCGCCGAGGGTGCCGGGCGCGGGGGCGCCGTAGGAGGCGATCGGCCGGGCCTCGGTGCCGTAGCCGGCGGCGAGCAGCTCGCGCAGCGCACGCACGGCGGCCACGCGCTGGGGCGTGGGGGTCTGCGGGCCGCCCTGCCCCGCCCCGCCGAGCTCCGCGCGATCGCCCTCGACGCCGCCCGCGCGGTCGTCGGCGACCTCGCCGCCGCCTTCCGCTCCCCCACCGCCATCGGGCCCGAGGCCAAGACCACGCACCACGACCTCGTCACCGTGCACGACCGACACACCGAGGCCCGGCTCGTCGCCGCGCTCACGACGGCGGTCCCCGGCTCCGGCGTGCTCGGCGAGGAGCTCGGGGCGCAGGCCGGCACCGGTGAGGCCGCCCGGCTGACCTGGATCGTCGACCCCATCGACGGCACCTCCAACTTCACACACGGCTTCGCGATGTTCTCGGTGTCCCTGGCCGCCGAGGTCGACGGCGAGGTGGTGGCCGGCGTCGTGCTGGACCCCGTGGGCCGGCTGGCGTTCTCCGCCGACGAGGACGGCGCCTACCTCACCCGCGGCGACGGGCCGGAGCGCCCGCTGGCCGAGGTCGCCCGGCCGGCGCCGGCCGGCGGCGAGCGCGCCCAGAACCTCGTGACCTCCTACCCGGCGGGCGAAGCGATCGCGCGCGAGGGCGAGGACGCGCTGCGCCGCTTCGGGCGGCTCGTGACCGCCCACGCGACCGTGCGCCGCACCGTCTCCGGCGCCCTCGAGCTCGCCCACACGGCGGCGGGCTGGGCCGACGCCGCGCTGTACGTGGACACCAAGCCCTGGGACGTCGCGGCAGGGCAGCTGATCCTGCGCCGCGCCGGGGGCAGGTGGCTCACGCCGGACCCGGCCGCGCCGTCGTCGGGCCGGCTCGTCGACGACGGCCCGCGCGCCCACACGTGCCCGTTCGCGCTCGCCGTCGCCCAGGGCCGCGAGGCGCCGACGACGGCGGCGGTGCTGGGTGACATCGTCGCCTCGCGGGCGACCGACCATGTATAGAGTGGATGTGAGCCCGATCTCAGCGCCGCGCCCGACGGCGCCCGTCCCGGCATGCCAGGAGGCCCCGATGACCCAGCAGCACCATGACACCGACGACGCCCCGTCGATGCAGCGCCCCGATCCGGTCGCGGAGCCCGGGGACCACCTGATGTTCGAGCACCCGGACGGCGAGGCCGTCCTGGTGCTGGACGAGGACCAGGTCTGGCGACTGCTGGGCCGCGTGGGCCGCGCGCGCCTCGGGCTGGCCGTGGACGGGCGGCCGGACATCGTGCCGGTGAACGTGCGGGCCCACGACGGCGCCATCTACTTCCGCACCGCGCCCGGCTCGAAGCTCGCCGAGCTCACGGTGAACCCGCACGTCGTGGTGCAGGCCGACGGGATCCTGGCCGACCAGGCCTGGTCCGTGCTCGTCCACGGCACCGCGCGCCGCCTGGACACGGAGGCGGAGATCGCGGAGGCCGAGTCCCTCGGCATCGAGCCGTGGGTGCCGACGCTGAAGGACTTCTACGTCCGCGTGGACGTCCAGCGCGTGTCCGGCCGCCACTTCGTGTTCGGCCCGCACCCCGAGCGCAACGAGTCCCAGACCGACTGAGCCGCCGGCAGGACGCGTGGGCTGGGCCGGACGGCTCAGCCCACGTCCGCCGGACTTAAGGACGCGCCGGGGGCTGGCCACCGCCGGGCCCGCCCATCCCGCCCTGCTCCTGCTCGGTGGTGGTGTCGATCGGGACGTCGATGGTGATGGCGAAGCCCTTCTCCACGGAGCCCGTGATCTGCGGCAGCTGCGTCTCGTAGCCGTCCGAGAGGACGTTGTCCGTCTCGAGGCTGACGTCGGCGAAGTTCTCCGTGGACCCGTCGTAGGCCGAGGTGGCGTAGACCTGCGCGGACTGCTCCTCGGGCATGGCGATCTGGGAGGTGAGGACGTTGTTCGTCGCGTCCGTGATGGACGCCTTGTCCGGGAACACCTCGAAGTGCAGGTGGGGCCACCGGCCGTCGTAGCAGCCGGGCCACACCGTGGTGAAGGTGACCGTGCCGTCGTCGCCCACCGCCTGGACGCCGCGCAGGTAGGTCTCCTCCGTGATGCCGTCCGAGTACATCGAGTAGCGGCCCTGCGCGTCGGCGTGCCAGAGGTACACGGCGGCGCCGGTCATCGCGGCGTCGCCGTTGGCCATGTCGATCACGTTCATCGTCACCGTCAGCGGGACGCCCTCGGCGGCGGTGCCCGTGTCGATGCTCGTGGTCAGGTCGGAACGTTCGATGCCGGACGCGTCGAGCACGTCCGGGCCGTTGGAGCCGTCGCCCGGGTACGGGCCTGCGGTCTCGGTGACCATCTCGGTCAGGGTGGCGGACGGCGAGGCGCTCGCCGCCGACGAGGAGGAGGCCGCGGGTGACGAGGAGCCGGCGCTCGCCGACGTCGAGCCGGAGGAGGACGAGGCGCCCTCCTGGACACCGCACGCGGCGAGGACGAGGGCTCCCGCCCCCGCGCCGAAGATGCCCAGCGCGTTGCGGCGGGAGACGAGAGTGCCGACGTCGAAGGCGGCGCCCTGGTCCTCGACGTCCTCGGCGGGGCGATGGAAGGCCCGGCCCTCGAAGGTGGGCGTGACGGCGGGGGCCTCGTCTCCCTCGGTGACCTGGGGGAAGGGACGGCGGGAGCGGGTCGGGAGCCCGGGGGCCATGGAGTTCCTCTCGTGGGGCGCCCGCCGGGTGGCGGGCCGCGTCGAGAGGCCAGCATGACAACGGATGCCGGACGTTTTCGTGAGATCGGCGGGATGGTTCCAGGACATCTCCTGGGCGGTTTCTGACACGGGAGGGACCGCCGGCGCCTCGGTCGACGTCTCAACTACCTGCCGGTCCAGCTCCGTTGCTGAAACATGCACCTGGAAAGGTGGCGCACACTCTCAGGGTCGAGTCAGCGATTCCGGCGCCGGGCCGCGTCAGACCTCCGGAGCCTCCCCCAGGTGGCTCGGCGCCCACATCGCCAGGCGGGTCTGCACCACGACGACGTTCGGCCCGTCCGCCTGGAACGCGCGCTCGAGCGCGCCGCGCACGTCCTCCACTCCCACCGTCTCGGCGGGCACGCCGAAGGAGGCGGCGAGGGCCTGGAAGTCCGGCCGGTCGAGCTCGGTGGCCGTGGCCTTGCCGAACGCGCCCTCCATGTACTCGCGCAGGATGCCGTACCCGCCGTCGTCGATGATCAGCCACGTCACCGCCGCGCCGTGCTGCCTGGCGGCCGCGAGCTCGGCGATGGAGTACATCGCCGAGCCGTCGCCGGCGACGGCGAGCACGCGCCCGTCGATCCCGGTGCGTCCCTGGTGGGCCAGGCCCACCGCGCCGCCGAACGCGGCCGGGAACCCGTAGCCGAGCCCCCCGGCGCCCTGCGCCGAGTGGAACTCGCCGTCCTGCGCGTCCCAGCAGTTCCACGCCCAGTAGGCGGCGATGGTCATGTCCCAGTACGTCTGCATGGTCGACGGGACGGCGGCCCGGATGTCCGCCAGGAGCCGGCGCTCCACGCCGAGGTCCTGGGCGTCGAGACGGGCGCCGATCCGTGCGTTGACGTCGGCGACCACCTCGGCCGGGGTGCGGCCATGCCAGACGGCGGCGTCCTGCGCCACCGAGCCCGACTCGCGCAGCGCCGCGGCGAGCGCCTCGAGCGCCTGGCCGGCGTCGGCGCGCACACCCAGCGTGGGGTGGTTGGTCTCCAGCACGCGCGGCTCCGCGTCCACCTGGATGAGGCGGCCGCGCGGCTCGAGGGTGAAGTAGTTCGAGGTGACCTCGCCGAGCGAGGAGCCCACCACGAGCAGCACCTCCGCGTCCTCGAGCAGGTCCGTGACGAGGCGGTCCTCCACCCAGCCGCCGAGGCTGAGCGGGTGCTCCCACGGGAAGGCGGTGTTGCCGCCCGGCGAGCAGACCACGGGTGCCTGGAGCAGCTCCGCGACCTCCCGCAGGCTCGCCATCGCGGCCCGGCCGGAGCGGCGCACGCCGCCGCCGGCCACGATCGCCACCCGCCCGGCCCCGCGCAGCCAGCGCACGGACTCGGCCACGAGCTCGGCGCGCGGCGGGTGGTCGTAGGGCACGGCCAGGGCGTCCTCGACCGGGGGCACCATGACCTCGCCGAGCAGCACGTCCTGCGGGATCTCGACCCACACCGGCCCCTGCGGCACGGTGACGGCCTCGGCCCACGCGTCCTGGATGGCGGACGGGATGCCCGAGGCGTGGTGGACCGTGAACTGGGCCTTGGTGACGTTGCGGGCCGAGGCCTTCTGGTCGTCCAGCTGGTGCAGCATGCCCTTGCGCCGGGCGCCGAGCCCGGACAGCGGGATCTGCGAGGCGATCACGAGCATCGGCACACCCGTGGCGTACGCCTCCTGCAGGCCGGCCAGCGAGGTGAGCGCGCCCGGGCCGGTGGACAGGAACAGGACGCCGACCTCGCCGGTGGCGCGGGCGTACCCGTCCGCGGCGAAGGCGGCGTTGTTCTCCACGCGGTTCGAGACGAACTCCAGCGGGGAGCGGGACAGGGCGTCGAAGAGGCCGAGGGCGTGCTGGCCCGGGATGCCGAAGACCGTCCGTGCACCCAGGGCGTGGAGCGTCTCGACGGCGAGGTCGCCGCCGTTGCGCCGCGGGGCCGCCGTCGTCGTCTGCTCGTCGGTCATCGGCCCGGCTCCTCACCGGCGGCCGCGCGGGTGGCGCGGCGGTCGGCCATCAGGGAGATGAGGTCGTAGGCCACATGGGAGGCGGCGACGCCGGTCAGCTCGGCGTGGTCGTAGGCCGGGGCCACCTCCACCAGGTCTGCGCCCACGATGTCGAGCCCGCGCAGCCCACGCAGGATCTCGAGCAGCTCGCGGCTCGTGATGCCGCCGGCCTCGGGGGTGCCGGTGCCCGGCGCGTGCGCGGGGTCGAGGACGTCGATGTCCACCGAGATGTAGAGCGGCCGACCCCCGATACGCTGGCGCAGCTGGTCCACGATCTCGTCCACGCCCTGACGGAACACGTCCGAGGAGGTGACGATGCCGAAGCCCATGCGGTGGTCGTCGTCGAGGTCCTTCTTGCCGTAGAGCGGACCGCGCGTGCCCACATGCGAGATGGCCTCGGTGTCCAGGATCCCCTCCTCCACGGCGCGGCGGAACGGCGTGCCGTGGGTGTACTCGGCGCCGAAGTAGGTGTCCCACGTGTCCAGGTGGGCGTCGAAGTGCAGCAGGGCCACGGGCTCGCCGGCGCGGGCGGAGGCGGCGCGCAACAGCGGCAGCGCGATGGTGTGGTCGCCGCCGATGGTCATGAGCGAGGAGCCGTCCTCGGTGAGGTCCATCGCGTCCTGCTGGATCGCCTCGATGGCCTCGCCGATGTCGAACGGGTTCACCGCCATGTCCCCGGCGTCCACCACCTGGGCCTGCGCGAAGGGCGAGGTGTCCGTGGCGGGGTTGTACGGGCGCAGCAGTCGCGAGGACTGCCGCACGTGGCCGGACCCGAAGCGTGCACCGGGGCGGTAGGAGACGCCGGCGTCGAACGGCACGCCGACCACCTTGATCTCCGGGGCGACGCCGGCCGCGGCCGCCTCGTCCAGGCGCGGCAGCAGGGCGTAGGTGGGGGCGCCGCCGTAGCGGGGCACGAGGGCGGAATTCACGGGGCCGAGGCGGCCGTTGTCCTCGACGCGGGGGATCTCGAGCATCTGGATGTCCTCTCTGGGCTGTTCGATTCGGTCTGGTCGGTCTGGTCTGGTCTGTCCGGTGCGGGCATGCCGCACGGTTCACGCGTGGCCCACGAGGGTCCACAGCACGACGGCGGGGTGGCCGTCCGGATTGGCCCACGAGTGGGGCTCGCGGCCGGGGAAGGTGACGGTGTCCCCCTCCTCCAACAGGTGCACGGCCTCGGTGGTCCGCAGCTCGAGGCGGCCGGTGACGACGTGCACCGCCTCCACGCGGCAGTCCACGGTGTACAGCTCCGCCTCCCCGCGGCCGTGCGGCGCGATGTCCGCGCGCAGGATCTGCAGGTCGCGGTTGCCGCGCGGGGTGATCAAGCGCTCGCGGATGCCCTCGCCGCCGAGGCTGACCGCGGGGGCGTCGGCGAGGCGCACGACCGTCACCTCGGGCGCGTCCAGGACGTCGCCCGGGCTCGCGCCGAGCACCTGGCACAGGGTCACGAGCGTGCTCACGGACGGGCTCGTCAGGTCCCGCTCCAGGCGGGAGAGGAAGCCCTTGCTGACGCCGGCCGCCTCGGCCAGCTGCGCCACGGTGAGCCGCCGCGCCTCGCGCAGCGCGCGCAGCCGGCGACCGATCAGTGCCTGGGCCGGCGTGGTCTCGAGCGGGAGGGCCTTCATCGCGTTCCTCCCGACGTCGGCCAGGCGACATCGCCGATGTCACCCTGGACGACATGTTGTCTGATAAGCAACATGTGTTTACCGTAGGCCCGGATCGTGTGATCGGCAACACGACGATCTCTTGTGTCCCGCCGCGGCGCACCGCATCCCGGCGCCTCGGATCCCTTCGCTCCAAAGACCGCCCGTGACCCTCAACCTGACCATCGTCGCCGTCTACCTGGTCGGCATGCTCGCCTTCGGCTGGTGGGGCAAGACCCGCGCCGCCAGCTCGGAGGACTACCTCGTGGCGGGCCGCCGCCTCGGGCCGGTGCTGTTCACCGGCACCATGGCCGCCGTCGTGCTCGGCGGCGCCGCCACCGTGGGCGGCGTCGGCCTGGGGTACGAGTTCGGGCTCTCCGGCGCGTGGCTCGTGGCCGCCATCGGCGTCGGCGTCCTCATCCTGTCGGTGGCGTTCGCCCCGATCCTGGCCCGCCTGAAGATCTACACCGTCTCGCAGATGCTCCGCCTGCGGTACGGCCGTGGCGGGGCCTCCCACGCCTCCTCCTTCGTGATGCTCGCCTACACGCTCATGCTCGCCGCCACCTCCACGGGCGCCTACGCGTCGCTCTTCGTGGTGCTCTTCGGCTGGGACCGCTGGCTGTCCGTCCTGGTGGGCGGCGGCATCGTGCTGGCCTACTCCGTGCTCGGCGGCATGTGGTCCATCACCCTGGCCGACATGGCCCAGTTCCTCATCATGACCATCGGCCTGTTCGCCCTCATGCTCCCCCTCTCCCTGGCCAACGCCGGCGGCTGGAGCGCCATGCAGGAGCGCCTGGGCGCCGAGTTCTTCAGCTGGGACGGGATCGGCGTGCAGTCGATCGTCACCTACTTCGTGATCTACACCCTCGGCCTGCTGATCGGCCAGGACGTCTGGCAGCGCGTGTTCACGGCCCGCTCCCCGCGCGTGGCCCAGATCGGCGGCGCCACCGCGGGGCTGTACTGCATCGTGTACGGCGTCGCCGGCGCCGTGATCGGCATGGCGGCGCGCACGGTGACCGCGGACATCGCCGCCACGGACGACGTGTTCGCGTGGGTCGCCCAGAACCTGCTGCCCGTGGGCGTGGGCGGCGTGGCCCTGGCGGCCGCCGTCGCGGCCATGATGTCCACCGCCTCGGGGGCGATCATCGCGGCCTCGACCGTGATGCGCACGGACATCCTCCCCCTCCTCCGCGGCGAGGCCACCGCCTCCGAGGACGGCGTCACCGCCGAGGACGCGGCCACGGAGACCACGGCGGAGCTCGCCTCGAACCGCGGCTGGGTGCTGCTGCTCGGCGCCGTCGTGCTGGGGCTGGCGATCGTCGTCCCGGACGTGGTGGCGGCCCTGACCATCGCGTACGACATCCTCGTGGGCGGCCTGTTCGTCGCGATCGTCGGCGGCCTCGTGTGGAAGCGCGGCACCGGCACGGCGGCCCTGTGGTCCATGGTGGTCGGGACGGTGGGCACCCTCGGCACCATGGGCTGGCTCGAGCTGAACGCGGCCGGGCCCTTCGAGGGCGTCTTCGCGAACGAGCCGATCTACGTCGGCCTGGCCGCCTCCGCCGTCGTGTACGTCCTCCTCAGCCTGATGACCCGGCCCACCGACCCCGCGGTCCTCGAGGCCTGGCGGGTGCGCTCCCGCCACGGCGTCGACGCCGCGGCCCGAGAGCGTCTCTGACCAGGAATTCCGGGGCCTGAGGTCCTCCGACGCCCGCACGGTGGCCGAGGCCAGGTGACCGGTGCGGCGGGTGGCGGCGGGCGGCGG
>NZ_JABFAZ010000006.1:19287-21660 GCF_017168505.1 Micrococcus sp. KRD077
GGCTCGTCGAAGGTCAGGCCGTCACGAACTGGAAGCAGGCCCTCGCCCAGCTCGCCGCGGCCTACCCCGACCGGATCAACCCCTACCTGTGACCACCCCGCTTACACAGACAAGTTGACACGCCCGCCCACTCGTCTCATCTCAGCCCGGTACCCATGTCAAGAACCTCATGACCCACAACACCTAGTGTGTCCGTACAGCCCGGGACTGGGACTCCCCCTCGGGTTCGCCCCGTCTCCTGCCTCACCCGGGCCTCGCTGGAGACAGAAAGGCAACGGTTCCCATGACCACCAAGAATCGCGCCGTGGCATTCCACGGCATCAAGGACGTGCGCGTCGACGAGCTGGACTTCCCCAAGCTGGAGATGCCCGACGGCTCCGCCGCCCCGCACGGCGTCATCCTCAAGATCGTCGCGACCAACATCTGCGGCAGCGACCTGCACATCTACCGCGGGTCCTTCCCCGCGCCCGAGGGCATGGTGCTGGGTCACGAGATGACCGGCCAGGTGCTGGAGATCGGCAGCGACGTCCAGTTCCTGAAGGAGGGTGACCTCGTCTCCGTGCCGTTCAACGTGGCCTGCGGCCGCTGCCGCAACTGCCGCGCCGGCCGGACCGAGATCTGTGAGACCGCCAACCCGGAGCAGGCGTGCGCCGCCTACGGCTTCAATCTGGGCGGCTTCCAGGGCGGACAGGCCGAGTACCTGTTCGTGCCGTACGCCGACTTCCAGCTGCTGCGCTTCCCGGACCAGGAGCAGGCGATGGAGAAGATCCTGGATCTGACCGTGCTCTCGGACATCCTCCCGACGGCGTTCCACGGTCTCATGGAGGCCGGCGCCAAGCCCGGCTCCACCGTCTACATCGCCGGCGCCGGCCCCGTGGGCCGGTGCGCCGCGGCCGCCGCTCGGCTGCTGGGCGCCTCGTGCATCATCGTGGGCGACCAGGACG
This sequence comes from Micrococcus sp. KRD077, assembly GCF_017168505.1. Taxonomy (NCBI): domain Bacteria; kingdom Bacillati; phylum Actinomycetota; class Actinomycetes; order Micrococcales; family Micrococcaceae; genus Micrococcus; species Micrococcus sp. KRD077. Next base: position 20,232 of record NZ_JABFAZ010000006.1, read on the forward strand.
CCTCCCGGCTGGAGCTGGTGCGCAAGCACGGCTGCGAGACCATCGACCTCTCCGCCACGGAGAACCTGCAGGACGCCGTGAACGACATCCTGGGCGAGCCGATGGTGGACTGCGCGGTGGACTGCGTCGGCTCCGAGGCCCACGGCCTGGGCTCCGCGTCCGATGAGATGCAGCCGATCGCCGCCGTGAACCAGGTCCTGGACATCACCCGTCCGGGCGGCGCCACGGGCATCATCGGCATCTACGGGCCGAACCCGATCGCGGAGACGAAGGCCGAGCAGGAGGGCACCTTCCCGGTGGACTTCGGCAAGGCCTGGATCAAGTCGCCCCACATCATCGGCGGCCAGGCGCCCATCATGCGCTACAACCGCCAGCTGATGATGTCGATCCTGTGGGACCGGATGCCGTACCTGACGGAGATGGTCAACCCGCGCGTGATCACCCTGGACGAGGCACCCCAGGCCTATGCGGAGTTCGACCAGGGGTCCCTGGAGAAGTTCGTCATCGACCCCCACGGCATGATCGCCCGCTGAGCGGTCCGCCCCCGGAGGCACGACGGCGCCCCTCACCTGCCCGCGCAGGTGAGGGGCGCCGTCGTCGTCCGCGGATCATGCCGCGTGCAGCAGCGTGGCGGTGATCCCGAGGCCCGCCAAGCCCACCACCAGCGCGACCATGCAGGCCACCGACGCCAGGGCCGGCCGGGCCTGCTCCCGCGCGATTCCGTCCGCGTGCGCCACGTAGCGCCGGCGCTGCGTGGCCAGCACCGCCGCCCCGCCGACGGCCGCCACCACCGCAGGCCCGAACGCCCACGCGCCGACGGCCGGCCACCACCTCAGGAACGTGAGGCTGAGGACGCCCAGCGCCAGGACCGTGCGGCCCCAGCTCATCACGGTGCGCTCGGGCTGCAGCCCCGGGTCGTGATGCAGGCGCATCGTCTCAGCCCCGCGGAAGGACGACGGCGGCCAGCAGCACCACGACGGCCAGCACGACGCCCCCCGCGAGGACCGGGACGATCAGCGGCAGCGGCAGCGGACGGCCGCGGCGCATCGCCCGCTCCACCCGGAGCCAGCGCGCGCCCGCGCCCAGGGCGAGCAGCGCCGCCAGGACGAGCAGCACCGTGCTCAGCACCACCCGGACCGGCGGCGCGAAGAGGGCGCCGGTGAACGCCTCCACCGCGACCCCGCCGGCCAGCAGCGCCAGCGCCGTCCGGACCCAGGCCAGGAACGTGCGCTCGTTGGCGAGCGTGAACCGGGGGTCCGGCTCCTCCCCGCCCGCCAGGAGGCGGTGCTGCCAGGCCGGCCGGCCGCCGTCGTGGGCGGCGGTCTCGGGGCCGTCGGGGGTCTCTGCTGCGTCCATGCGGCCATGGTAGCGACGGCGTAGACTGGCCGGTCGGGCGCGCCCGGCCGCGACGGCGCCGCCCGTCCCCGCC
>NZ_JABFAZ010000059.1:0-406 GCF_017168505.1 Micrococcus sp. KRD077
GACCTTGCTGGTTCAAACAAATCCAATGTAAATGATGCAACTGATTATAGTTCTGAAACACCTGAAGGTAAAAATGTGTGGTTTGGTGTACGTGAATTTGCTATGGGTGCTGCTGTAAATGGTATGGCTGCACATGGAGGTTTACATCCATATGGTGCAACATTCTTCGTATTTAGTGATTATTTAAAACCAGCGTTACGCTTATCATCAATTATGGGATTAAATGCTACGTTCATCTTCACACATGATTCAATTGCAGTAGGTGAAGATGGTCCTACTCATGAACCAATTGAACAATTAGCTGGACTAAGAGCCATTCCAAATATGAATGTTATCCGTCCTGCAGATGGTAATGAAACAAGAGTAGCATGGGAAGTTGCCTTAGAATCTGAATCTACACCTACTT
>NZ_JABFAZ010000060.1:0-387 GCF_017168505.1 Micrococcus sp. KRD077
GTCCGTCACCTCGGCGATGCCGAGAAAGCGCGTCCTCATCCCGTCATGATGGGGCCGCCGCGGAGGCCGGCGCACGCGACTTTCCCGCCGTCAGGGACACGACCGAGGGCGGTGTGACCGGTTCCGCCCCTCTGTGCCGGCTCCCGGCAGAGCGGCACCGCGCTCTCCGCCGATCGCGGAGCCGACTGCCCTTGCCCGGCGGTGAGTCACCGGGTGGACGCCGACCGGCCGACGGCTCCCGCGCCGGCCACGCGCAAGGCGGCACGTCGGCGCCCGCCCACGTGCAAGGATGTCGTCTGTGACCGGATTGTCTGCCTCGCCCGTGGCCGAGGGTGTGCGCAGCCGCCCCGTTCTGGGGCCCCGTGCCGCAGCCGTCCTGGTCTTCGG
>NZ_JABFAZ010000061.1:0-1781 GCF_017168505.1 Micrococcus sp. KRD077
AGATGTGTATAAGAGCCAGCGAGGACCTGCGCTTCGCCTACACCCGCGCCGCCGAGGAGCTGTTCGACGGCCTCACCCACGCGTTCACGCCGGGCGCCGTCACCGCCCTCACCGGGCCCTCCGGGCGCGGCAAGTCCACCCTCCTGTACGTGCTCGGGCTCATGCTCACGCCCACCTCCGGAGTGGTGCGCCTCGGCGACGTCGACGCCTCCACCCGCCCGGACCGGGAACGCTCCCGCCTGCGCGCCACCTCCGTGGGATTCGTGTTCCAGGACTCGGAGCTGGACCCGTCCCGCCCCATCCTGGACTCCGTGGTGGAGCCCGGCCTCTACGCCGGGCTGGAGCGCCAGACGCTCGAGGACCGGGCACGGGCGCTGCTCGAGCGCTTCGGCCTCGCCCACCGCGCCGACCACCGGCCCGGGCAGGTCTCCGGCGGGCAGGCGCAGCGGGTGGCCGTGTGCCGCGCCCTCGTGAACGCGCCCGCCGTCGTCCTCGCGGACGAGCCCACGGGCAACCTCGACCCGGACAATGCCGGCCTCGTCATGGACGCCCTCGCCGATGCCGCCGCCGAGGGGCGCACCGTGGTGGTCGCCACCCACGACCCCGCCGTCGTCGCCCGCGCCGACGAGGTGGTTCGGCTGTGAACCGGGAGGACCGCCCATGAACCTGCGCACCCTGCTGCGTGAAGCCGTCACCGCCGCACGCACCTCTCCCGTGCCCTCCGCCCTCGTGCTGCTCGTGGTGGCCGCCATGTGCTTCGCCGCCGTGGCCACCGTGGGCAGGCAGGCCGCCACCGAGGCGGCCGTCGCCGCAGAGCTCTCCGGCCCCGGCGCCCGCGTGCTCACCGTCACCGACACCGGCGGCACCGGTTTCCTCACCGGCGCCACCGCGGCCACCCTCGCCGGACTCGACACCGCCGAGGCCGCCCTCGCCCGGGACTCGCCCATGGACGCCGTGAACACCGGGATCGGCCGGGGCGGCGCCCGCGTGGCCGTGACGAACGTGGTCGGCACCCTGGACCGTGGCATCGTGCTGACCCGCGGCCGCCTGCCCGCCCCCGGCGAGGTGGTGGTCCCCGAGGCCAAGCTCGCCGAGCTCGGCCTCGCCCAGCCCTCCGGAGCGATCGAGGCCACGGACGGCGGCCAGTGGGCCGTCGTCGGGGCGTTCCAGGCCCAGGACCCCTTCCAGGACCTCGACGGCTACGCCCTCACCGTCCCCGCCGCCCCGGACGCCCTCGTGATGCAGCAGGTCCGCGTCCTCGCCGCCGACACCGCCGGCACCCGCGCCATGCAGGAGGCCGCGCTCGCCGTGATCGACCCCGACCCGCGCGCCTCCTCCATCCAGACCGCCCGTGCCCTCTCCGCCGGCAACCAGGTGATCACCGGCGAGCTCGCCGGGCTCGGACGCTCCCTGCTGCTGCTGATCCTCGGAGCCGGCGCGTTCTTCGTGTCCATCGTGGTGCTCGCCGACGTCCTCATCCGCCGCCGCGACCTCGGCCGCCGCCGCACCCTCGGCATCGGCCGCGGAGACCTGATCCTGCTCGTGGCCGTGCGCACCGCCGTGCCTGCGCTGCTGGGCGCCGTGCTGGGCTCCGGAGCCGGGTACGCCGTCGTCGCCGGCCAGGGCGGGACGCTGGGGGTGGACTTCGTGGCGGCGGTGGCCGTGCTGGCCGCCCTCACCGCGCTGCTGGCCAGCCTCGCCCCGGCGGCGTTCGCCGCGTTCCGCGACCCCGTGCGGGTGATGCGGACGGCGTGAGGGGTGGCTGTCTCTTATACAAATCT
>NZ_JABFAZ010000062.1:0-593 GCF_017168505.1 Micrococcus sp. KRD077
TGAGCCGCCCCCTTCATTCGGTCCGGACGTTCTGTGAGTCGTCGGTTTCCATTTGATGGGTGCACTGCCGAGCGTACTCGGCTGGGGTTAGGTAGCCGAGCGAGGAGTGCCGGCGGTGGTGGTTGTACTCGTCCTTCCAGTCGCCGATGATGACCTGTGCGTGCAGCAGCGAGTAGAAGCTGTTGATGTTGAGGCACTCGTCGCGGATCCGGCTGTTGAACGACTCGACGTACCCGTTGCGCCACGGCGAGCCCGGAGGGATGTAGGACAGGCCGGTGCGGGTGCCGGCCCAGTCGGCCACCGCCTCGCTGATGAACTCCGGCCCGTTGTCCGACCTGAGCACCGCCGGGGCGCCCCGGGCGGCGACGAGGTCCTCGAGGTGGGCGGTGAGTCGGTCGGCGGTAATCGAGCGCTCCACGAGCCCGCCGATGCACTCCCGGGTGTGTTCGTCGACGATCGAGCAGATCTTGATCGGTCGTCCGTGCTCGTCGGCGTCGAACTGGAAGTCCACCGCCCACACCACGTTCGGCGCGTCCGCCGTCGGCGCGTCGACGGTCGAGGACCCGACGCGCTTGCGTCGACGCCGCTGCGGG
>NZ_JABFAZ010000063.1:0-1189 GCF_017168505.1 Micrococcus sp. KRD077
CCCCCGCCCATGCCATAACACCACCAGCACGCCACCACACAACCGATTGCGTCCACACCACAATGGGTGTATGGTTTGACTCAGCGGGAGGCAACCGGCCCCCTGCACCCCTAGCCTTGGAGGCTCTCATGCTCACGTTCAACGCCCGCCAGCTGCTCCGCGGTCTCGATGTCGCTTCCTACCCCGCCCGCCTCGCCGACGAGCCGGTCGGGGCTCGCCTGACCACGGTCCCTCTGGAGGTGACCGACCAGGGCCTGATCGCCTACAGCACGGACCGCTACCAGCTCGCCCGCACGCTGACCGAGTACGCCCTGGAGGCGCCCGCGCACGGCGCGGGCCTGCCGCCGGTGCGCCTGCACCGCTCGGGCCTGAAGGTTCTGCTCCCGGTGCTCCGCGCCGCGAAGAAGGACGGCACGGTGGAGCTGACGGCCGACAAGGACACCGTCACGTTCACCGTCCACGCGGCGAACGGGCAGGTGCAGACGGTGCCGCTGAAGAACTACGCGGACGCGGACGAGTATCCGAAGATCGCTTCCCTGTTCCGCCTGCACACCCAGCCGCGGGGCGCGCTCGAGGAGGGCACGTTCACGGTCAATCCGAAGTACGTCAAGGCGCTGGCCGACGTGACGGCGCGGTACACCAGCGACGGTGAGGTGCTCACGTTCGACCCGGACACCAACCACTCGGGCAAGCCCGTCGCGTGGGTCCACGGCCAGTGGGCGCACGGCATTCTGATGCCGATCCGTCGGGATCAGCTCCCCACGATCGACGCCGAGTACGAGGGCGTGGGACGTCTGTTCCGCGCCGTGCCGCTGATGCAGTCCCCGGAGTCCGCCAGCGTGCGGGAGGGCTCCGCCGTGGAGCGGGCCAGCACCCGCGGAACCGCCGAGGCTCCGGCCACGGCCTGATTCCCTCTCCCTCTCGGCGGGGTCGTCGAACTGCTGCGGCCCCGCCGCTGACCGCCCGGGCCGCGAGCGCCCACACCCCCCGGTGGCCCCGCCCGCACGATGCGGGCGGGGCCGTCCGCCCGCGGCGGCTGCCGCTGTCTCTGCGGCACCGCGAGCTCGCAGCGCGGCGCCGGCAGCTGGCTGCCCCTCCACGACACGTCCCCCGCCGGTCGCCGGCCCAGACATCGCCCCCACGGCGGGGCCCTGTCGTGCCGCCGTCTCCGCGCCCTCCCCCCTTGCTG
>NZ_JABFAZ010000064.1:0-7140 GCF_017168505.1 Micrococcus sp. KRD077
GTCCACCCCGACCCACTGACCCCTCATCTCTGAAAGGGAGACCTCGTGAACGACTTCATCCCGTACCTCCACTCTTCCCTCACGCTCGGCAACTTCTTCACCTCGATCAACAACCTGATCGCCCAGGCCCAGGTCGTGCTCAACGCGCTGATCATCTTCCTGGGCGTGGTGATCTTCCTGATCGGCTCGGCCCGCGGCAAGTGGACCCTGCCGGCGATCCTGCTCTCCGCTCTGGCCGGCGGCCTGTTCATCTGGGGCGGCGTGGCCGGCGTCCAGTGGGCCGCGGACTCCGCCGGCACGACCATCAAGTGATCGGCCAGGAGTAAGCCATGACCGAGACCGGACGGTTCTACAGCAGCATCCGCCGCATCCCCACCACGCTCTACCGGCTGCCCGACGGCACCCGCGTGCCCGGGGGCCCCTACACGCTCGTGCAGGGCGTGGGCGGGGCGATCACGGTGGCGCTGCTGTGGGCCGTCCGGGGGTCCTGGACCACCGGCTTCGACCTGCTCGACTTCGCCGGCGCCCTGGCCGCTGGCTTGGCGGTCACCTGGCTGCTGCGCTTCGCCCCGGACAACCTCCACGAGCTGGGCCTGGTCATCACCGGAGCCTTCCTGGCCTGGTCCAAGCCCCCGCACGGGCACTACCGCGGCGAGACGTTCGCCCCCAAGAAGGCTCCCGTAGGGATGCCCGAGAAGCCCTCCAGTCCCACCGCTCCCACCCGCGCCCTGGCCACCGACGAGCCGCAGGGCGAGCACGCGCCGACGTACCGGCCGATGGGCACCTCCTCCGTGGCACGCCTCCTCCAGCAGAGCACGACCGAGAACAAGGACACCCAGCGATGAAGAACTCCCTCCTGTACCTGCGCGAGAACCTCATGTGGACCTCCACGGGCACGGTGTGGGTGATGTGGCGCGTGCACGGGCTGCCCTACGGCTTCGGCAAGGGCGAGCACAAGGAGCGGGCCATGCTCGCCCACCAGGCCCTCTTCCAGGGCCTGCGCGGTGAGGCCATGCTCATGGGCCTGTGCGCCGAGCTCGACCCCGCCGCCGTCGTCGAGCGCATGCTCGACGGTGTCGACCTGGAGCAGTGCCCCAACTACCTCGAGGAGGCCGAGCTCTCTTTGGACGAGCTCGAGACGATCCCCGTGGGCGAGCGAGCCTACTGGCTGGCCGTGCCGCTGCCGTCCAAGTCGATCACCGACCGCCTCCAGACCCTGATCCGCTCCGTCGACGGCAAGCTGCGCGAGCAGCTGGCCCTGCCCACCTGGCGACCCACGGAGGCGGAGATCCAGGCTCTGGGGCGCATGGCCGAGCACATCGGCCGGGCCATCCCCGCCGCCTTCAAGGCCGTCCCCTCCTCTCCGGCCGAGGTCGCCTGGATCTACGCCCACTCCCAGAGCCGGGGCCTGGGATCGGATCCCACTGCGCCCGCCGGCGGGGAGGACGTGCAGGCGTTCACCTCCGGGGCGAGCCTTCCCGAGCCGCTCGTGGACGAGGGCGGCCAGTCCGACGTCAGCGCCAAGGAACGGCTGAACCCCTTCGGCCGCCGGTACGTGAAGATCGCCTCCGAGACCACGGCAGGCCAGGCCTCGTACCAGGTGGTGATGGCCCTGACCGCCGGCCCCCGCGAGGGCTTCACCTTCCCCGACGACGAGTACGTCTCCTACATCGACTCCCTCAGCGTCAACGCGGACTGGATCATGCGCATGAACGTGCTGCCGGCCAAGCGCGCCGCCGCACGGAACAAGCGTGCCGAGGAGAAGCTCAACGAGGAGTACAACCAGCAGGAGGGTGACTCCCACGTGATCACCGGCGGATCCACCCGCCTGGACGCGATCGCCGAGGACCTCAAGGCCTACCACGCCGCACTGAACTCCTCGGAGGCCGAGGTCTCCGTCGACGTCGCGGTGATGTTCATCGTCGGCGCCGAGACCCCCGAACAGGCCCAGGACCAGGCCCAGATGATCCAGGCGGCCTACTCGGCGCGCGACTTCAAGGTGATCACGCCCCTGGGCTACCAGGAGTCGCTGTGGTGGGCGTGCCTGCCGGGCACGCCGGCCTCCTCCGTGGTGAAGAAGCTCGAGCTGCTGGTCACCGGCCGGCACCTGGCCTTCGGCATGCCCCTGGTGACCGACGCGCTGGGCACCCGCACCGGATTCCGGCTGGGCACGAACATCTCCTCCTCGCGCCGCAGCCCGGTGTTCATGAACATCGGCGGCCTCATGGAGGCCGACATGTCCGGCTCGTTCGCCGTCACCGGCGAGAACGGCTCCGGCAAGTCCACCCTGCTGAAGATCGTGGCCGGCAACGTCTTCGACCGCGGAGGCCAGATCGTGGCCATCGACCGCTCCGACAACACCGAGTGGGCGGCCCTGGGTCGACTGCTCACCGAGCGCGAAGGCTCCCAGCCCACCGTCGTCGAGCTCGGCGACACCCGCTGGTCGATCGACCCCCTGCGCCTGTTCCCGGGCAAGGTCGCCGCGCGCGTGACCCGCTCCCTGGTCTCCGTGCTGCTGGGCTTCGGCTCGAACTCCGCCGAGGGCCGGCTGCTCGGCCAGCTGCTGCACCCCGACTACGCGCAGGAGCATCAGATCACCTCCATGGGGTCCCTGGTAGCCCACCTGCTCTCCGGCCAGGGCTTGGCGGGGGAGGAGCCGGAACAGACCCGCGCGATCGCGTTCGGCCTCCAGAACGTGCAGTCCACCGAGTTCGGGCCCCTGCTCTTCGACGAGTCCCTGCCGACCCTGGACCTGTCCTCGCGCTTCCTCACCTTCTGCACCCGCGGCGTGGAGCTGCCCCGACGCCACGAGCTGGAGTCCGCCGCGCTGAAGGCGGAGCTGCCGGTGGAGAAGGTCATCGGCCGCGCCCTCTATGCCCTGATCGTGGCCGTCAGCCGCGTCGTGCTCTACGCCGACGACTCCATCGAGTCGCTGATGATCGTCGACGAGGCCCACCACGCCACCGGCTCCCCGGAGACCGAGCTGGAGCTGTCCAACGTGGTCCGCTACGGCCGCAAGCACAAGGCCGCCGTGGCGTTGGGCTCGCATGACGCGTCAACGGACTTCGGATCCCAGCAACTCCAGGCGCTGATCCCCGTGCGCATCGTCTGCCGTTCCCGCGACTCCAAGATGGCCCAGCGCAACCTCGACTGGATGGCCGACATGGGGCAGGACGAGTGGGTCGAGCTGGTCACCTCCGGGCTCTCCCCCCTGGACGACAACGAGGAGGTGGCCCCCGAGCGCCGCGGTGAGGCGCTGATGCGTGACGCCTACGGAAACGTCGCCAAGATCAAGGTGCTTCCTCCGCTCTCGCCGGCCCGCTTCAAGGCCGTGATGAGCTCCCCGCCCAAGCGCGGAGCCTCCACCGAGACCGCCAAGGAGCTGGTGCACGCATGAGCGCACGCGGATGGATGCGACGAGCTGGCGTCAGCGCTGCCGTGTTGCTGACCATGCTCTGGGCCGCCCCGGCCGCCTCTGCGGCCCCGGCAGCCCCGGCGCAGTCGGGGGTGATGGGCCTGGAGGAGTGGTCCCAGCAGGTCACCGACTCCTCCGGTGTGCCCATCTCCAAGTACGAGGCACTGCCCCTGGACCACGGCGCCGGAGGCATTGACATCAACCCCGCCCGCGACGCGCTGGTCTCCGTGCTCGACTTCCTCTGGGGCCTGCACTACATGTGCGTGACCACGTGCATGTGGCTGCTGCACACCCTGCTCGGCTTCCAGTGGGTCTCCTGGTTCTCCGGCCCGATGGAGGTCCTCGGCCAGAACTTCGGGCAGCTGGTCGCGCAGATCCACTGGATCCCGCTGGCGGCGATGATCTCCGGCACGACCATCGGCCTGCTGTTCTTCATGCGCAAGCGCGGCGCGGCCTGGGGGGAGATGTTCGTCTCCGTGATGATGGTCGTGGTCGCCACGAACATCGCGCTGAACCCGGTCGCCTACATCACCGGCCCGGACGGCGTCCTCCAGACCTCCCAGCAGACCGCGGCGCAGATCGCCGTGGAGGCCACCGGAGGCAAGGGCGCGATGGACGGCGGCGCGGACGCCTCCTCGGCCCTGGGCCAGTCCGTGATGGCCGACCTGACGGACGCGATGCTGCGCGGGCCCTCCCAGGCCGTCGCCTTCGGCCAGTTGCTCGAGGGCGGCTGCGCCAGCACCTTCACCGAGACGATGAAGGCCGCGGACCCCATGGACGTGAAGTCCAAGTCCGTGATGGACCCGGTCAAGGGGTGCAGCGAGTCGGCCAAGAGCTGGTCCGAGTCGACCTCCTTCACCAAGGTCGCCCCCATGCTCATGACCAACCTGGGCTCGGCAGCCTTCGCCGTGCTCGTGGCCACCATGGCGGTGGTGCTGTTCCTGGCCGTGCTCATGGCCCTGTTCTACGGGGTCTACCAGGTGCTGGCCGTGATGATCTCGATCGTGCCGGGCACCTCCCGCAAGGAGTTCTTCGGCGCGTTCGTCGGCGTGATCGCCTGCGGTGTGGTCATCGTGGCCGCGATCGTGCTCGTGGCCGTGTCCCTGCGCCTGGTGGCCAACATGCTGCTGACCACCGCAGCCCTCGGTGTGACCCTCCAGATGCTGTTGCTGGTGCTCATGCTGATCGCGCTGATCTGGCTGGTGCTGCGCGTGCGTCACGGGATCATGAAGAAGGGCGACCAGACCGCCCGCTGGCTCTCGCGCTTGGGCGCCGGCCAGGAGAAGAAGTCCAGCGTGCCGATGAAGTCGCTGGTGGGCATGGCCGGCACGGCTCTGGGCGGCTACAAGTTCGGCCGCCTCGGTCTGGCCAAGGGCGGCGGCCAGGACGGGCCTGCGCGCTCCCGGCCGACCGGCGGCGGCGCCGGCCCCTCGGGCGGCTCCGATACACCCAGCGGAGGACCGCGCCGGCCGGATCCCCGCGGCCCCCAGGTCTTCGGCCGCGCCGCGCGCGCCGACGGCGGCAGCGGGCCCGCGCGCCGGCGCCGTCCGGGCGGGCAGCTGCCCCCGGCTCCGCTGGTGCGTGCCGTCGGCGTGGGGGCGGCTGCCATCGGTGGTCCGATCGGTGGGGCGGTCAACGTCGTTGCCCAGGGCGCGGCCTGGTCCATCGAGCGCCAGAACCGCAAGGAGCTCACCGGCCCCGGCAAGCCCCAGCGGGTGCCCCGCCAGTCCCGGATCACCGTCGGCAGCGACGGCAAGGCCACCGTGACCCCCCGCCGGCCCGAGGTCGTGGAGGGCACCGTCGTGGATTCGAGCCAGGGCCCCCAGCAGCCCCCGCGGCGGCCGCGGTCGGACAGCACGGAGGCCACCCAGCGGATGCGCGAGCGCCTCCGGGCCGCCCAGGGCCCGCGGGGGCAGCACGCATGAAGCGCCGCGCCGTCTTCATCGGGGCCGGCGCCGTGGTGGCCGTCGTCGCCTTCGTGGTGGTGCTGATCCTGCTGATCATCCTGATGATCGGCGGCGCCCAGCAGAAGCTGAAGATGCAGCAGTCCTCTCTCTCCTGTGTCGTGGGGGGCCTGACCGCCGCGGACGGGTCCCTGGCCATCCCGCTGATGGGCCGGGTCACCTCCGACTACGGGCCGCGCCCGAACCCCTTCGGGCCCGGGTACATCCCCCCGGGCTACACGAGCGAGGCGCCCTTGCTTTTCCACGGTGGCGTGGACATCGGCGGCATCCCCGAGGGCACCCCCATCAACGCCGTCATGGGCGGCACGGTCATCGGCACCAACATGGAGGGTGAAGAGGGCGGCAACATCCTCAAGATCGACTCGGGCAACGGGATCGAGTGGCGCTATGTCCACATCGCCAACGGCACCACCGTGGTCAAGCCCGGCCAGCAGGTGAAGGCCGGGGACCACCTGGCCGGAGCCGGCGAGACCGGCGTGGCCACGGGCGTTCACCTGCACCTGATGCTCTACGTCAACGGCGAGCGGTCCAACCCGCAGACCTGGCTGGCCGAGCGCGGCCTGATCCTGGAGAAGGGCCAGATGCCCCGGCTGACCTCTCCGGCCGGCGGCGGTGCCGCGGGGGCGGCGTCCTCGAGCTCGGCGGCAGCCTCCTCAAGTTCGGCTCCCTCGGCCAAGCTGGCCAGCGGATCCTCGCCCGCGGGCGCCGCCGCCTCGGACGGGCAGCCCCCCAAGGTCAACGGGCCGGTGCGGATCACCTTGCCCGAGGGCAGCGAGTGGACGCTCTCCCCGGAGCAGGTGGAGAACGCGGCCCTGATCATCGGGGTGGCGCGCGAGCTCAACATCTCGGACAAGGGGATCCAGGTGGCGCTGATGACCGGGCTCCAGGAGACCATGCTCCAGAACATGGCGAACCCGACCCTGCCGGAGTCCATGAACTTCCCGCACCAGAAGACCGGCACCAACAAGGACTCGGTCAACGTCTTCCAGCAGCGCACCGTGGCCGGCTGGGGAAGCGTGCCGGAGCTGATGAACCCCGAGTACGCCGCACGAGCGTTCTTCGGCGGCCCAACCGGCCCGAACAAGGGCATGCCCCCGGGCCTGCTGGACATCCCCGGTTGGGAGGGCATGGCCCCCGGGCCGGCTGCCCAGGCCGTACAGAACTCGCGCCACCCCGACGAGTACAACAAGTGGGAGAACGCGGCGAACCAGATCCTGGGCCAGGTCACCGGCACCACCCCCATGATGTGCCAGGGCGCCGGCGGGGCTGAGGCCGCGGCCAGCGCCACCTCCAGCACCGCCCCCGAGGGCAACCACGCCCTGGACGAGGACACCAAGCGCCTGGGGATCCCAGCCGACTTCTCGCGCTCGAAGATCGTCTCCCGCTCTGAAGCCGGCATCGGCGGCACCTACACCTACGGCGCCGCGGACTTCCGATCCTGGGATGCCACCGGGCTGGTCTCACGCGTCTACCAGGACAACGGGATCGACATGCCCCGCCAGGCCCCGTGGACCGTGGGCAAGCGCACCGAGACCCCGCAGCCCGGCGACATCGTCGCCCAGAAGTGGGACCCCACCCGCGGGCGGTGGGAGCACGTGGGCATCTACGTCGGCGACGGCATGATGATCTCCGCGATCAACGAGTCCGCCGGCACCCGCAAGCACCCGGTCACCCAGACCGGCACCGACACCGTCTACTTCGACGTGATCCAGGAGAAGAAGTGAGCCGCACGGACACCACCCGCCACCCCCAGGACCCCCA
>NZ_JABFAZ010000065.1:0-408 GCF_017168505.1 Micrococcus sp. KRD077
AGAGAAAACGAATATATTGATGTGACTAATGACTTGGAATCAAAGCTTTTTGAAATTTTAAAGACAATATTTGGAGTTGAAGATATAGCTATAAACGATGAATTACAAAAACTAGGATTGGATTCATTATCAGGATTGCTTTTGATATCTAAATTAAGACAAGAGTTTAAGGTGGAATTAAATATGAAAGACTTTTATAGTTTTGAGACTGTTTTTGATATTGCTGAATATATAAAATCTGTAGATATTAAGGATATAGATTTGCAAGACGTAGAAATTGAAAGTAAAGAAGAGAATAAAATTGGAAGTAATGATATTAGCGAATTAATGGATCTTCTATAGTATTTAAGCTGTAATAATTACAGAGATTAAAAAAGAGTAGTAATACTAAAATATACGGATATAAGA
>NZ_JABFAZ010000066.1:0-4891 GCF_017168505.1 Micrococcus sp. KRD077
GGGGTGGAGACGGGGGCGGGGAGGCCGTCGTCGGCGTGGTGCGCGCTCATGCACCCGAGCCTAGGAGCGGCCCCGGACATCCGGAGCCGGAACGCGACGCCCGGGGACGCAGCCCCGTCTGCGGACACCTGTGCAGGAGGCACGGCCGGACCTCGTCACTCGAGCCGCCCGGCCCGCAGCCGCCACGTGTGGTCGCACCGGGCCGCCACGGCGGGGTCATGCGTCACGATCACGATCGCCCGCTCCGGCTGGGACATGGAGCGGAAGAGCCCCATCACCTCGTCGGTGCGCTCCTCGTCCAGGGCGCCCGTCGGCTCGTCGGCGAGCAGCAGGGAGGGCCCCATGATCACGGCCCGGGCGATGGCCACGCGCTGGCGCTCGCCGCCGGAGAGTCGGCCGACGGGGTGGTGGAGACGGTCTCCGAGCCCGAGCCGCGTCAGAAGCTCGGCGGCCATGGTGCGACGCTCGCGCTTCGCCGGGCGCGGCCGCGCGTAGAGCAGCGGCAGGGCCGCGTTGTCCACGGCGGTCGCCCGATCGATGAGCAGATGGTCCTGGAGCACGATGCCGCACGTCCGGTTCCGGTAGGCGTCGCCGTCGGACGACCACGGTGCCGGCAGGCTCCGCCCGGCCACACGGATGCTCCCGGCGTCCGGTGTGTCAAGGCAGGCGAGGAGCCGCAGCAGGGTCGACTTGCCGGACCCGGAGGGTCCCATGATCGCGTGGACGCCGCCCCCGGGGACCTGGAGCGAGACGCCGCGGAGCACGGGGACATCCCCGGCGGGGCCGCGGTAGGAGCGGTGTACGTCGTGCACGGTGAGCAGGGACATCACACGGTCCTTTCGACGAGTGCCGCCGTGCGGACGGCCCGGTGCAGCTGGCGGAGGGGATGACGGGTGCACGCAGCGGCGATCGCCAAGACGACCGCCAGCCCGACCACGACGACGGCAGGCGCCGGACGCAGTCCGCCCGCTTCCGAGGCGATGCCGAGGCCGAGCAACGATCCGAGCACGGCCGGAATGCCCCATACCGCGGCCACGGATGTGGCGATCCGGAGCCGGATCAGTCGTCTGGGCGCCCCGACCGTCAGGTGCGCCAGCCACGTGGGCGTGAGTCGACGGGTCATGGTCGTCAGGAGGCTCACCACCGTCACGACGGCGCTGGCAAGCCCGGCGGTGTAGGCGGTGACCATGAGCGCGGCACCGCGGGCTTCTCGGGCGATCGGAGACCTGGTCGAGGCGATCGGGGCCAACTCGGCGACCACGCCCGTCTCGTCCTCGAGGACGTCGAGTGCCGCTCTCACCTCGGAGGCCGCGTCCTGGCGTGCCACGACGGAACCGAAGACCGCCGCGAGCTGGACCGGTTCGATCAGGCCGGCCATGGTCGTCGTGCTGGTGACGATGACGGGCGACTCACCCAGGGGCCAGAGGGATCCGTCGGCCCGCGGCGCGGCCGCGTCCCCGGGGAGTGGGCCGGCATAGCTGTGGGGTGTGGACCCCACGTACACGGTGCCGCCCGGTGCCCCGGAGGTGATCGCGGCGGGAGCGAAGTACACACCCGCGGCGGGACTGACGGCAGCAGCGGCGCCGAACTCCCGGGCCAGACCAGGCGTGGCGATGACCGCCCCCTGCAGCCGGGGGTCCTCGATTCCGATGGCGTCCGTCACGAGGAAGGCACGGGGGTCGACTCCGTCGACATGGGCGGCGAACGCCCGGGAGACGGTGTCGACGGCGCGGGGGTGGAGGTCGGTCGTGACGGCGGGGTCCAGGATCCTGGCTGCCACCAGGCCCGACGACTCGGCGTCCTCGAGCACCTCGAGCGCCGTGGTCACCCCGCCGGCGACGCCCAGGGCCAGTCCGAACACGACCGACGCCACGGTCGTGTGCAGCAGGGACAGGAACAGCAGTCCGGGCGTGTCGAACAGGTCGCGGAGGCCGTCCGCAACGGCCCGCATGGCTGCCGTCATGCGTGTGCCCTTCGGACCCAGAGGGTGGACAGGGTCGTGCCGAGGATGAGGATGGCGTCCACGACGAGCACGGCGGACCAGAGGAGAGCGGTGTCACCGGTGAGACCGATCTCCGCGTCCCACCGGGGCCATGCCACGAGCCAGACTCCGCCGGCACTCGCGGCGGCGGTCGTCCAGGCGACCATGGCGGGCCCCACACCGAGCCGGGCCGCTCGCAGTGGGGAGGCACCGACGAGGCGGTGCGAGGTAACGGCAGGGAGCAGTCGACTGCGCAGGGTCGTGCGCCAGACGACCTGTGCGCCCAGCAGGGCGAAGCCGGCGAGCACGGCGAGCAGGGGCACATGGACACTGCGTCGCATCGCTGCCTCCCACGGCGGCGGGAGCGGGACGACGTCGACGACGACACCGGCCCGCCGCAGCGATTGGACGAGCTCGCCGAGCTGGGCCGGTGATCCGCCGATCACACCTGTCAGGGACGAACTGTCGGGTGTTAGGAACGGGACCAGGAGGTCTGCTTCGGCGGCGCGATCCGGCGCGGAGGAGAGGTCTCGGACGACGACCCGATCGACGTCCGGCCAGCTCAGCTCGCCCGCAGCGGCACGTGCGGCGAAGGGGGAGGTGCTGGGGACGACCGCGGTCGGGGCGACGCCGTCCGGGAGCACGCCCAGAGCAGGTCGGCCGGCGAGGGCCGTCACGTGGGGGTTCGTGGAGGTGGCCGCGGAGCCGGAGTCCGGGCCCGTCAGCGACGTCCGGATCATGGGCCAGGCCTCGCCAGCGGGGAATGCCGAGATCTCGTACACCGTGCCGTCCATGCGCCAGCGGTCCTCCTTCTCCACCCCGACGTAGGACGCGAGGAGCGCTGCTGTTCCGAGCGTGATCAGGAGAAGGAGGAATCTCGAGACGAGCATCCGGGTCATCACGGCTGGCCCGAGGAGAGCTGAGCGGCTGGATGATGCCTCACCTGGGAAGCGCCCCTGGGGTGTGGACCGGCGGGGTCATGTCGACTTTCACGTCATATTCCATCCACTCAATTCCTGTGGGCGAATGGGACACGCATCACAGGGGCCTGACGGAATAGTGAGCCCAGTGTGTGTGAGTCAAGAGGCATCACCACTCGATCGACCACCGAGCGCACTGCCCCGTCCGTGGGGCCGCGCCTTCGCCGTCCCGGAGGGTCTTGTCCTGGCGATCGCGTCATGACCTGGTGGCGGCCCTCAGGTCATGACGCGATCGTCAGGTGGCGCAGGGGCGGGCCATCCCGCCCCACCTCACCCCGCGTCCGGCCTCAGGCGTCCGAGGCGGTGCGGATCGTCGGCTCGGGCAGGTACACGGACCCGCCGGCGGCCCGGAACTCCGCGGACTTCGCGGCCATGCCGGCCTCGGCGATCCGCGCCTGCTCGGACGCGCCGCCGAACTCGCTGCGGATGTCCTGGCTGATGCGCATGGAGCAGAACTTCGGCCCGCACATCGAGCAGAAGTGGGCGGTCTTGGCGGGCTCGGCCGGCAGCGTCTCGTCGTGATACTCCTCGGCGAGCTGCGGATCCAGGCCGAGGCCGAACTGGTCGCGCCAGCGGAACTCGAAGCGCGCCTTGGACAGCGCGTCATCGCGGTCGCGGGCGCCGGGGTGGCCCTTGGCGACGTCGGCGGCGTGCGCGGCGATCTTGTAGGTGATCACGCCCGTCTTCACGTCGTCCCGGTCCGGCAGGCCCAGGTGCTCCTTGGGCGTGACATAGCAGAGCATCGCGGTGCCGTAGCGGGCGATCTCGGTGGCGCCGATGGCCGAGGTGATGTGGTCGTACGCCGGGGCGATGTCCGTGACGAGGGGGCCGAGCGTGTAGAACGGGGCACCCTTGCACAGCTCCTGCTGGCGCTCCACGTTCTCCCGCACCAGGTGCAGCGGGATGTGGCCGGGGCCCTCCACCATGACCTGGACGTCGTACGCCCACGCCCGCTCCGTCAGCTCGGCGAGCGTGTCGAGCTCGGCGAACTGGGCGGCGTCGTTGGCGTCCGCCACGGAGCCCGGCCGCAGGCCGTCGCCCAGGGAGAACGCGACGTCGTAGCGCGCGAAGATCTCGCAGAGCTCGTCGTAGTTCTCGTAGAGGAAGTTCTCCTTGTGGTGGCCCAGGCACCAGCCGGCCATGATCGAGCCGCCGCGGGAGACGATGCCGGTCACGCGGTCCGCGGACAGCGGCACGTGGCGCAGCAGCACGCCGGCGTGCACGGTCATGTAGTCCACGCCCTGCTCGCACTGCTCGATCACGGTGTCGCGGAAGATCTCCCAGGTCAGGGCCTGGTGGTCGCCGCCGACCTTCTCGAGGGCCTGGTAGATCGGCACGGTGCCGATCGGCACGGGGGAGTTGCGCAGGATCCACTCGCGGGTGGTGTGGATGTCGTCGCCCGTGGACAGGTCCATCACGGTGTCCGCGCCCCAGCGGGTGGCCCACTGCAGCTTCGAGACCTCCTCGGCGATCGACGACGTCACCGCCGAGTTGCCGATGTTCGCGTTGACCTTCACGGCGAACGCCTTGCCGATGATCATCGGCTCCGACTCGGGGTGGTTCACGTTCGCCGGGATGATGGCGCGGCCGGCCGCGACCTCGGAGCGCACCAGCTCCACGTCCACGCCCTCGCGCAGGGCGACGTAGCGCATCTCCGGGGTGATCTCGCCGCGCCGGGCGTAGTGCATCTGGGTGACGCGCGCGCCCTCCTTGGCGCGCAGCGGGGGGCGGCGCTCGCCGGCCCACTCCTGTGAAGCGGCGCCGCGGCGCACGGCCGAGCGGCCGTCGTCGAGCAGGTCGCGCTCGCGGCCCTCGTACTCCTCGACGTCAGCGCGGGCGCGGATCCACTCGGCGCGCTGGGCGGGCAGGCCGCGCTCGGGCACGGAGCCCGGGCCCATGGTGCGGTAGACGGTCAGGGGCGGGTTGGGCG
>NZ_JABFAZ010000067.1:0-955 GCF_017168505.1 Micrococcus sp. KRD077
GGCCAATGAGGCCCCCTGATGTCCCAGCTGCTCTACCGCCCCGCCACCCTCGCCCGCGCGCTCTACGTCGGTTCCCAGGCCGCCCGCGCGGCCGCCACGGACACGGACCCCGACGCCGGCGGCGTGGGCCTGGTCCTCCAGCCTGACGGCTCCCTGCGGATCTACTCCGCGGCAGGGGAGAGCTTCTCCCGCGCCTACGCCGACCCGGCCCCGCGCACGGACACCGGCGACGAGGCCCTGCTCGCAGTGCTCTCGCTCCACGGCACCCAGACCCTGCTGGCCCGCCTGGCCGAACTCGACGACACCTACGAGACCGTGGAGCTGCGCACCGACGCCGTCGGCATCTACCTGGTGCGCGACCTCTGGGTGATCTTCGCTTCCGCCAGCAACAAGGCCGACACGCTCTCCCCGGTGGACACGCTCGCCGTTCGTCCGCGCGACATGGCCGGCCCGGTGCCCCCGAGCACCCCGGACGGCGCCGTCCCCGGCCCCTTGTGGGGGCTCCACGCCGGCCTGTGCCTGGACCTGCTCACGGGCGGGCCGGCCATGGGCCCCGAGGACAGCCTCGACGCCTGGGCCGTCCGCGAGCGCGACGATCTGCTGGCCTGGCACCTGGGCGACTGGGCGCTGGGCCGCACGCACGCCGCCCACGTGAGCCCGCGCGGCTGACCGGCACCCGTCCCCGCCGGCCTCGCGCCGGCGGGGACGGGGGGGACGTGTCGCGGAGACGAGCTGCCGGCTCCATGGAGCTGCCGCCGGCCGCCGGGGACCGCGACACGTCCCCGCCCGCTCCGCGTCACCACCAGGGGCGCGCCGATCCGCGCTCGCGGATGATGTTGTGCAGGCGCCGTTGCATGTGTATGGTTGGACACGTCGCAGGGGGCATGAGGCCCCCAGCACCCCTTCCAAGGAGGAGCCCCATGGGCATCATCACCACCGCCGACCACCTGTACCG
>NZ_JABFAZ010000068.1:0-6369 GCF_017168505.1 Micrococcus sp. KRD077
GGCGGGTGGCGAGGGCGGTCATGGCGGTCTCCTGAGGACGAGGCGAAGCGGGGGAGTGCAGGGTCGTGGATGTCATGGCCGTGGTCCGTCCACGCCGGCGTGCGGGGCGAACACGGGGGAGGTCAGCACGGTGCCGGGCAGCAGCAGGTGTGGATCGTCGCCGATCACCCGCCGGTTGGCCTCGTACCAGCGGCGCCACCGGGCGTCGATCTCTCGGGGGGTCGCGTCCGGGCCGAGCTCGGCGGCGGCGAGGTGCCACAGGCAGTCGCCGCGCCGGACGGTGACGGTGGGGTGATCCGGATCCGCACGGCCGGTGCCGGCGCCCGGCGGGGCCGGCGCCGGGGGCCGGGGCGTCCACGCGGCGTCCGGCGCCGGGGCCTCGACGCCGATGGCGTGCGCGGGGGACGCGGCCACGGTCCAGGAGGCGTCCGGCACGGGATGAGCCGCGTCCGCCCACGCGGCCGGCGCCGCGAGCAGCTGGGCACCGACGATGGCGCCGGCCACGCGTCCGAGCAGGGCGGGAGTGAGGCTCCGGCCCAGGCGGGCCCAGGCCGGCCGACCCGCACGGCGCCCCAGCGCGACGAGCGCCAGCCCGATCAGGCCCACCGCCCACCACGCGAGCAGTCCGAGCCCCGCGAGACCGGCACCGAGGCCCAGCACGCGGGTCAGTTCCGCCGCCGGCGCGCTGGGGCCCGTCTGCAGCAGCGCCGCGGCACAGGCGAGCAGGCCGGGTCCGGCCAGAAGCAGGACGGTGAGGCCGACGGCGTCCGCCGCGTCGACCGGACGGTTCGGGGCCGGGCCGGCCGGTGATGTCGAGCGCTCCATGGATTCCCCTCCTGTGCGTCCGTCCGGCCGGGATCCCGCGATCAGGCCGGTGATGATGACCACAGTGAACTGCACGGCCTGATGGTTGTCAAGAGTGATGTTTGATGATGTTTGATGATGACCGATGTCCGGCGCTGAGCCTCCTATGCTGAGCGCATGCGGTGGAACGGACTCTTCGACGACCTGGAGGCGCACTGGGCCGACCTCGGCTGGCAGGAGACGGTGGCCGAGGCCGCGGAGCTGACCCGAGCGGAGTGGATGGCGCTGTCCCTGGCGGACCGCCTGCGCGGAGCTCGAGGGCGGCAGGTCCGGCTCCACCTGGCCTGGGGCGAGGTCGTGGACGGTGTGGTGCACACGGTGGGGCAGGGCTGGGTCGGCGTGCACGTCGACGGTTCGGGGTCGGCGATCGTCGCGGTGGACTGCGTGGCGGCCGTGGAGGCCGACCTGACCCGGGCCGCGGTCGCGCCCGAGCTCGCCGCGGCCGGCTGGGGGACGGTGCTGCGCGGCATCGCGCGGACGCGCCAGCCGGTGGCGGTGACGGGGCGCCTCGGCGCGGCACTGGCAGAGGGCACCGTGGACCGGGTCGGCGGCGACCACCTCGACATCGCCCGCCACCCGCGGGACGAGGCCCGGCGGGCCGCGGCCGTCCGCGGGCGGCTCGTCATCCCGTTCGGGGCGCTGGGGACGGTCCGGACCGCGCTGCGCCCCGCCTGAGCAGACCGTGTGGGCTCAGCGGGCCTGCGCGTCCGCCTCGGTCCACTCCCGGACGCGGGCGCGCGTCACTTCCTTCTGACGCTCCACGTAGTCCTCGAGCCAGGACACCTCGATGCGCCACTGACCGCGGCCCCCGACCTGGATGGCCTGCAGCTCACCCGAGCGGACCAGGGCACGGGCGGCCTGACCGGAGATGTTCAGGGTCTCCGCGACGTCGGTCAGGGTGAGAAAGCGCTGCACGGTGCTCCTTCGGTCGAGGCGTCCAGGACGGTCGCGGGCGGCCCACGACGTCGACCCATTCAACCCCGGGAACACCCGGAGGCGACACTTTTCCACAGCGTACGCGGCGGATCCGGCGATCCACGGCCCCAGTGGTTACTCTGGGCGCAGCGCGGAGGGGCCGACACCGACGGGGTGCCGGGGCCGCGGCGGCCCGAGGGGCCGGTCCGAAGGGGGGAACATCCGGTGTCCACGACCATGTCCGCGTCCGCCGAGGGCGGCCGTCTGCGCCGGCCCCGCTGGCGGGATCCCCGGCTCCTCGTCGGTCTCATTCTCGTCCTCGCCTCGATCGCCGGCGTCGTGGCGCTGGTCGCCTCCTCCCAGCGGACCGCCGCGTACTGGACGGCTGCGGAGGACCTGCCCCCGGGCACACCCATCGCGGCCGGGGACCTGCGGCCCGTGGAGGTGAACCTCAGCGAGGCCGGCGAGCGGTACCTCAGCGCCGATGCTCCGGCGCCCGAGGGGCGGATGGTCTCCGGGACGGTCCGGGCCGGCGAGCTGCTGCCGGCGGCGGCACTGGTGGACGCGGACCCGGACGGCCGTCGTCCCGTCGGGGTGGCCCTGGACGAGCCGCTGCCGTCCGGCGTGGGCGTGGGAGACCGCGTGGACGTCTGGGTGGCCATGCCCGCGGAGGGAGGCCGCGGCCATGCGGACCCGGCCCGGCTGGCCGAGGCGCTCGAGATCTCCGAGGTCACGGCGGAGCAGAACGGCTTCGGCGGCTCGGGCACCACCCGGGTACAGCTGCTGGCACCGGAGGAGACCCTGCCGCGCATCGTGGACGCGAAGGTCAAGGACGCGCGGGTCACCCTCGTGCCGGCCCACGGGGTGCGCTGACCGTGCGCATCGCCCTGGCCACCACCGTCCAGCCGGGCCTGGACCACATCGGCCCGCTCGAGCGGCACCAGACGGACATCACGGTCCTCCGCCGGGCCGAGGACCTCGCCGAGCTGCTCGCGATCGCCCGCTCCGGTCTCGTGGACGCGGTCCTCGTAGCCGGGGACACCGAGTCCCTCACCGCCGCCTTCCTGGAGGAGACGGCCCGGCTGCCCCGACCCGTGGGCGTGGCGGCGCTCAGCGAGGTTCGCACCGAGCGCCGTCGCCTCCGCAGCATGGGGGTGCCCTGCGTGCGCGCCGACGCCGACCCCGAGCAGATCGCGGCCGTCGTCGTGGAGTCCGCGAGCGCCGCCGCGGAGGGCCGCCGGCCGGAGACCTCGCACGGGGAGGACGCCGACCACGCCCGGGATCACGCCGAGGACCTCGACGACCTGCCGATCACCCTGGAGACGCTCGGCGCGGACGAGGTGCCCGGCCTCACGGACCCCTGGCGCGACGCCGACGAGCCCGACGACGCCGGGCCGGGCGCCGCCCCCGCCGCGGCCACCCCCGACGACGGCCCCGCCACCGCGGACGAGGGAGCCGACCCCGCACCCTCTCCGGAGGAGGGCGAACCGACCGCACCCGCGCGGGAGTCCCTGGTGACCGTGGTGTGGGGTCCCACCGGCGCCCCGGGACGCACCACCGTCGCCGTGAACCTCGCCGCCGAGCACGCCGTGGCCGGCCGGAACACGCTGCTGGTCGACCTGGACACGTACGGCCCCGCCGTCGGTGTGCACCTGGGGCTGACGGAGGAGTCGGCCGGCGTGGCGCGGGCCGTACGGCGGGCCGACCACGGCCGACTGGGCGCCGCCGACCTGGCGGCCGCGGGCGTCCGCGTCCGCGTCGCGGGCGCGGACCTGACGGTTCTGACGGGACTCACCCGCGTGGACCGGTGGCCCGAGCTGCGCCCCGCCGCCGTCACCGCGCTGATCGCGGCCGCCAGGGAACACTGGGACCGCGTGGTCGTCGACGTCGGGTTCGGTCTCGAACAGGACGAGGAGCTGTCCTTCGACGTGCCCGCCCCACAGCGCAACGGTGCGACCCTGGCGGCGCTCGCCGCGGCCGACGAGGTCATCGCGGTCGGCGGGCCGGACGCCGTCGCGCTGCCCCGCCTGGTCCGCGGGGTCGAGGAGCTGGCGGAGGCGGCCCCGGCGGCACGGTTGCGCGTCGTGGTCAACCGGCTCCGGCCCGCGGCCGCCGGCGTCGCCCCGCGAGGCCAGGTCGAGGCCGTCTGGAACCGCTACGCCTCGCCGGCCACGCCCCTGGAGGCGTTCCTGCCGTGGGACCCGGCCGCCGCGGACCCCGCGCTGCTCGCCGGCCAGGTGCTCGCCGAGGCCGCTCCGAACAGCCCGCTGCGTCGCGCCCTCGCCACGCTGGCCGGTGTCCCTGCCCGCCCCGCCCGCCGCGGACGGCACCGCGCACGGCCCTCGCAGACCATCGCCGCCGCGTCCTCCGACGCCGCCCGCGACGCCACGGACACGGGCCGCCCGGCACGTCGCCGTACCCTGATCCCATGGTCAGTTCGCTCGCGCAGGACCCCCTGACGTCGCACCCGGACATCGGAGACGAGGACCGCGCCTGGCTGCAGCGGCTCGTGGGGGACTGGCAGCTCGTGGCAGACCTGGCGCTCGCGGACCTCGTGCTCTGGTGCCCCGTGCCCCGCCGCGACGAGGCCGGAGGGTTCGTCGCGCTCGCCCAGGTCCGGCCCTTCACCGCTCCCACCCTCTTCCACCGCGACATCGTGGGCTCGCGCGCCCGCGCGGACCTGCGGGCCGTCGTCGGGCAGACGTGGCATGGCGGGGAGCGGGCCGAGGGGACCGGCCCCGTCGAGGCCCCGGGAGGCACGCTGCAGGTGCGTCTGTGGCCGGTGGTCCGCGCCGGGAGGGTCATCGCGGTCGTCTCCGCGCACGCGGACCCGAACGGCCGGCCGGCGCGCTCGGTGATCGAGGAGAACTACAGCCGGACGGCCAGCACCCTGCTGGACATGATGCAGCACGGCCGCTGGCCGGCGCCCGAGGAGCCCTCCGGCCTCTGGGCGGGCGGCACGCCGCGGGTGGGGGACGGCCTCGTCGTGCTCGGGCCGGACTCGGTCGCCGAGTTCACCAGTCCCAACGCGGTCTCCGCCCTGCGCCGGCTGGGCATCGCCTCGACCCTCGAGGGGCACCGGCTCACCGACGTGCTGGCCAGCACCGAGGCCGCCCGCGTTCCCACCGACGAGGGGACGTGGGCGGTGCTCACCGGCCTGCGTGCCGGACGGCGGGAGGTGCAGTCCGGCGGGGCGTCCCTCACGGTGCGCTCCGTCCCCCTGCTCGGTCCGGACGGCTGGCAGGGGGCGCTGCTGCTGCTGCGCGACGTGACCGAGCTGCGCCGCCAGGAGCAGCGTCTGCTCACCAAGGACGCGACCATCCGCGAGATCCACCACCGCGTCAAGAACAACCTGCAGACCGTGGGATCGCTGCTGCGCATGCAGGCGCGGCGCACGTCCTCGCCCGAGGCGGAGCGTGCGCTGCGTCAGGCGATGCAGCGGGTGGACACGATCGCCCTCGTCCACCAGACGCTGAGCGAGGAGATCGAGGACCAGGTCCCCGTGGACGGTCTGCTGCAGCGGCAGTTCCGCCTGGCCGTCGAGGTGGCCGGGGACGGGCGGCCGCTGCAGGTCGCGGTCACGGGCGAGTTCGGTGAACTGCCCTCCCACGTGACCACGCCGCTGGCGCTGGTGCTCAATGAGCTGGCGGCCAACGCCGTCGAGCACGGCACGGCGCCGGGCGGTGGCTGCGTGGGCCTGCACGCCGACCGTGAGTCGACCCCCGCAGGAACGGTGCTGGTCGTGTCCGTGACGGACGGCGGCCCCGCCGCCCCCGACGGATGGGTGCCGGGGGAGTCTCCCCGCGCGGGCGAGGGATCGGGGCTCGGCCTGCGCATCGTGCACTCGCTCGTGGAGGGGGACCTGCGCGGCACCCTGCGCTGGGAGCGGTCCGACGACGGCGGCACGCGCGTCGTGCTGCGACTGCCCCTGACGTGAGCCCGGCCGGGCATGACGAGGGCCCCGTCGACGAGGTCGACGGGGCCGGTGGTCCGGGTGGGTCAGGAGGCGCGGCGGGCACGCGCCGCGCGGCGCTTCATGGCGCGCCGCTCGTCCTCGCTCATGCCGCCCCAGACGCCCGAGTCCTGGCCGGACTCCATGGCCCACTTCAGGCACGTGTCCACGACCTCACACGAGCGGCACACCGCCTTGGCCTCCTCGATCTGCAGGAGGGCGGGGCCGGTGTTGCCCACGGGGAAGAACAGCTCCGGGTCCTTGTCCAGGCACGCTGCTTTACTGCGCCAATCCATCGGTCCGCTCACTTTCTGTCGGAAGAGCCGGAGCCCGCGGGCGCCGGTGGTCACGGCCTCCGCCGGCGGCGGGCGCGGGGG
Source organism: Micrococcus sp. KRD077 (assembly GCF_017168505.1). Taxonomy (NCBI): domain Bacteria; kingdom Bacillati; phylum Actinomycetota; class Actinomycetes; order Micrococcales; family Micrococcaceae; genus Micrococcus; species Micrococcus sp. KRD077. The sequence goes on from NZ_JABFAZ010000068.1 coordinate 6,109, forward strand.
CCTGCGCGGACGACGCGCGGCACGACCGACACGGAGGGCGACCCTGGTCATTGCAACGGGGACCGCTTTCGTACGAACGCGGCCCCCGGAAATCTTTCGCGTGCCATCCTCGCACGGCCCTCACGAGTGAACAAGAGGTGAATGAGGTGCATCACCGCACCTCCCAGTGAGTCCTTGGTCACACCTATGCCCGGGGCGGCGCGTCGCCGCGGACCTGGCCCGCGCACCGCCCGGCGTACGGTCTGTCTCTTATACACCTCT